>JAPUJA010000283.1 GCA_027296525.1 Pseudomonadota bacterium
ATCTCGTGAAAACCCGCCAGTGGGCCGGTGGCGAGGGCGAGGCGATGATGGAAATCGCCGAGCCCGCCGCGGATCGGATCAGCGAGTTTCTCCTGGGAGTGACCCGGACGGAGGAGCCAACACCGTCCGCCTCGTCCTGGCCCCGGCTCGTGGTCGCACCCATCGCCGACGCGCCGGGCCAGGGAGGCCCCGCTCTGCAGGACGCCATGGCAGCCGAGCTGACCCGCGCCGGCGCGATCGTAACGGGCGCGATGGAATCCGATACGCTCGGCCTGCTCGCCGACATCGTGGTCCTCGACACCCCGCCGGGCGAGAAGACCCTGGACATCGTTTGGCGGCTCGTCGAGCCGAACGGCGACGAGTTGGGCCGCGTGAGCCAGAGCGGGCCAGTGCCCGACGAGGTGTTGCTCGGGGATTGGACGGATCTGGCCCCGGCGATCGCCGAGGGGGCCGTCGGGGGGGTTCTCGACCTCTTGGAGCGCGTTCAATTGTCCGAGTGATGGAGCGGCAGAAAGCCGGACTTTTCCGAGCCCCTTGACCGGTTTACAAAACGGTGACGCGGCTGTTAGATTTCGCCGCGCTCGACAGGCCGCGCTCACGCCCGGCGTGATTTCCCGAACCCCCCTACGGCAATGGATCCAGCCGGATGAAGATCGTCGCGGGCAACAGCAACCGGCCCCTCGCGGAGGCCATAACCGCGAGCCTCGATCTGGCGCTGACCCAGGCGAGCATCCGGCGTTTCTCGGACATGGAGGTCTTCGTCGAGATCCATGAAAACGTCCGCGGCGAAGACGTCTTTCTGATCCAGTCGACCTCCTATCCGGCGAACGACAACCTCATGGAGCTGCTCGTCTGCCTGGACGCGTTGAAGCGCTCCTCAGCGCGCCGCGTCACCGCCGTGATGCCCTATTTCGGCTACGCCCGCCAGGATCGGAAGTCGGCGCCGCGCACGCCGATCTCGGCCAAACTCGTGGCCAATCTGATCACCGCGGCCGGTGCGAACCGCGTCCTCACCCTCGATCTGCATGCCGGTCAAATCCAGGGATTTTTCGATATTCCAGTCGACAATCTGTTCGCCGCGCCCGTCATCACGAAGGACATCCGGGAAAGATTCGACAACAGCGACCTGATGATGGTTTCGCCCGATGTGGGCGGGGTCATACGCGCACGCAACATCGCCAAGCGGCTCGACATCGATCTTGCAATCGTGGACAAGCGGCGCGAACGGGCCGGCGTATCGGAGGTCATGAACATCATCGGCGACGTCCGCGACCGGAGTTGCGTCCTGATCGACGACATCATCGATTCGTCGGGAACGCTGTGCAACGCCGCGATCGCGCTGAAGGAAGCGGGCGCGACCTCGGTCACGGCCTATGTGACCCACGGCGTGCTTTCCGGCGAAGCCGTGGCGCGGATCAACGCGTCGGAGCTCGAAACCCTCGTGATTACCGACAGCATCCAGGCGACCGAGGCCGTCGCGTTGTCCCAAAACATCCGGATCCTCCCGATCGCCGAGCTCATCGCGGAAGCGATGCGCCGGATCAGCGAGGAAACCTCGGTGTCCAGCCTGTTCGATTGAGTCATTGATGCCGGGTAGAATGTATTTATATGGAGAGCGGGTTTCTTTGGCGGCGTCGGTCTGACGAGCAAGAGACCGAGGAGGAGTCGATGGACGAAGTGGCGAGCATAGCGGCCGAGCCGCGCGTGAACTGCGGCAAGGGACCGGCCCGTCGTCTGCGGGCGGCCGAGCGCGTTCCGGCGGTGATCTATGGGGGCAACGGCGAGCCGGTCACGGTCTCCGTCGGGCTCAGGGAGATTGCGCGCGAGATCCACCGGCCCGGCTTCTTCAGCCGCCTCTACGACCTCTCGGTAAATGGTGAAAAGCTCCGGGTTCTGCCGAGGGATGTGCAGCTCGACCCGGTGACCGACATTCCGGTTCACGTCGATTTCCTGCGCTTCCAGTCGGGCCAGAAGATCACGGTCTCGGTGCCGGTGAGCTTCCGCGAACATGAGGCAAGCCCGGGTCTCAAGCGGGGCGGCGTGCTCAACGTCGTGCGTCACGAGATCGAGCTTGTCTGCCAGGTGGAGTCGATTCCGGAAGGGATCGAATTCGATTTGACCGGCCGGGAGATCGGCGACAGCCTGCATATCAGCGACGTGACATTGCCCGAGGGCGTAACGCCGCTCGTCACGGATCGCGACTTCACCGTCGCGACGGTCGCCGCACCCACCGTGCGCAAGGAGGAGGAGGCCGCCGCCCAGGCCGAGGCCGAAGCGGCCGCGGAAGCCTTGGAGGCCGGGGAAGAGGGCGAGGAGGTGGCCGAGGGCGAGGGCGAGGGCGAGGCACCTGTGGAGACCGAGCCCAAGGCAGAGAAGAAAGAAGGGAAGAAAGAGGAATAGGCCGCCTCGGCCATGCTGCTCCTGGTGGGTCTCGGCAATCCGGGCCCGCGCTACGCGAAAAACCGGCACAATGCTGGATTCATGGCGGTGGACCGGATCGTCCGGGGCCATTCCTTCGGCGCGTTTCGCGCCCGTTCGCGTTTCGAGGGCGAGGTCGCGGAAGGCATCCTCGGGCCCGAGAAGGCGCTCGCGCTGAAACCCGACACCTTCATGAACGAGTCGGGACGCTCGGTGAGAAAGCTATCGACCTATTACAAGATCGCGCCCGAGCGCATCATCGTCATCCATGACGATCTCGATCTCGCGCCCGGCAAGGTGAAGGTCAAGCTCGACGGCGGCAACGCCGGGCATAACGGGCTCGAGGACATCGACGCCCATATCGGACGCGACTACTGGCGCCTGCGCATCGGTATCGGGCATCCCGGCGATCGCGACCTCGTCACCCCCTATGTGCTGTCCGATTTCGCGCAAAGCGATTCGGCCTGGCTCGATCCTCTTTTGGATGCCATCGCGGAGGCCGCACCCCTTTTGAGCGCGGGCGACGAGCTGGGTTTCATGTCGCGGGTCGCGCGCCTCACCCGCCGCGAGGAAGCCGCCGCCGCGAAGACCGATCCGGAGCCGCCCGATGGGTCTTAGATGCGGCATCGTGGGGCTCCCCAATGTGGGCAAATCGACACTCTTCAACGCGCTCACCATGACCGCAGCCGCCGAGATCGCGAACTACCCGTTCTCGACCATCGAGCCCAATGTCGGACGGGTC
This sequence comes from Pseudomonadota bacterium, assembly GCA_027296525.1. Lineage (GTDB taxonomy): Bacteria > Pseudomonadota > Alphaproteobacteria > UBA828 > JAPUJA01 > JAPUJA01. The sequence goes on from JAPUJA010000283.1 coordinate 3,161, forward strand.
ACGGTACCGGATGAGCGGCTCGAGCGCGTCACCCGGCTCGCCGGCTCACCCAAGATCGTGCCGACCTGGCTCGAGTTCGTCGATATCGCGGGCCTCGTCAAGGGCGCGAGCCGCGGCGAGGGCTTGGGAAACAAGTTCCTCTCCCACATCCGCGAGATCGACGCCATCATCCATGTCCTGCGTTGCTTCGCCTCGAGCGAGGTGAGCCATGTCGAGGGCTCTGTCGATCCGGTACGCGATGCCGAGCTCGTCGATACCGAGCTCTTGCTCGCGGACCTGGAGAGCCTCGAGCGCCGGATCGATCCGCTCACCAAGAAGGCCCGCGGCGGCGACAAGGAGGCCAAGGACACGCTTGGGCTCGTGGAACGGGTGCTCGGCCTGTTGCGCGAGGGCAAGCCGGCGCGGCGTGCGCAAAGAAGCCCGGAGGAGGAGGCCCCGTTCCGCCAGCTCCAGCTTCTCACCGCGCGGCCCGTGCTCTATCTCTGCAACGTGGCGGAGGAGGATGCGGCCACGGGCAACACCGAAACCGCGCGCGTCGCCGAAATGGCCGAATCCCAGGGCGCGGGATCGCTCGCCGTCTCGGCCGCGATCGAGGCCGAAATCGCCCGGCTCGACACGGACGCCCGATCCGAGTTCCTCTCCGAGCTGGGCCTCGAGGAGACGGGCCTGGCGCGCGTCATCTTTGCTGCCTACCGGCTGCTCGACCTGATCACCTTCTTCACCGCCGGGCCGAAAGAGGCGCGCGCCTGGACGACCAAGCGTGGCACCACGGCGAGCCGGGCGGGGGGCATGATCCACAGCGATTTCGAAAGGGGCTTCATCACCGCCGAGACCATTTCCTATGATGACTACATCGGCTTGAGCGGTGAGCAGGGAGCGAAGGAAGCGGGCCGGATGCGTCAGGAGGGCCGCGACTATCGGGTCCAGGACGGCGACGTGATCCTGTTCCGCTTCAATGTCTCGCAAAGCGCGGCGCGCAAGCGGGCCTAGCGAGGGCAAGGAGCAATCGGGTGAACGAGGGCGCGCCTGCGATCGGCATCATCGGCGGCTCGGGCCTTTATGAGCTGGAAGGCCTCGAGGACACCCGCTGGGTCGCGGTCGACTCGCCCTTCGGCCGCCCGTCCGACGAATTCCTCACCGGCCGGCTCGCCGGCCAGAGGCTCGTCTTCCTGCCCCGTCACGGCCGCCGGCACGACCTTTCCCCCTCGGAGATCAACTACCGCGCCAACATCGACGCGCTCAAACGCCTGGGCGTCACCGAGGTGATCTCTCTCAGCGCCGTCGGCAGCCTGAAAGCGGAGCTCGAGCCCGGCCGCTTCGTCATCATCGATCAGTTCATCGACCGGACCTTCGCGCGCGCCAAGAGCTTCTTCGGAAAGGGACTCGTCGCCCACGTCTCCATGGCGAAACCGACCTGCGCGCGGCTTGGGCAACGGCTCGCCCGCTCGGCCGAGAGCCTCGGCATCCCTTCGGCCCAAGGCGGCGTCTATCTCGCCATGGAGGGCCCGCAATTTTCGACCCTCGCCGAATCCGAGCTCTACCGCTCCTGGGGTTGCGACGTCATCGGCATGACGAACATGCCCGAAGCGAAACTCGCGCGCGAGGCCGAGCTCTGCTACGCGGTCGTCGCGATGGTGACCGACTATGATTGCTGGCACGACGAGCATG
>JAPUJA010000284.1 GCA_027296525.1 Pseudomonadota bacterium
ACTTCTACATGACGATGGGAACCTACGACATTGTCATCGTCTCGGATTTTCCCAGCGATGAGGCGGCCGCAGCATTTGCGTTAGGGGCTGGTTCCGGTGGCAACGTCCGGTCGACCACGCTCAAAGCGTTCTCTGAGTCGGAATACCGGAAGATTATTGCCGCCCTCCCGTAACCACGGCGCCCCCGTGCTAAAGGAGCCGCTAAGACCGCTGCGCGTGGCTTCCTTGCCCGCCGGGTATGAGCGATCCCCCGTTTGGTGCGGATTGATCGAAGTCAATGACAAGGTTTAGGCTGGGTTGCGGCATTCATTTTGTGCCGCCGTTCGCGTTTCAACAGGTTTCAAACTGCCGAGGTCCACCATGTCGATCGCAAAGAAGCTGGCCGAGCACTTGGCGAAGTGCCAAGTGTCCTACGACCTTATCCAGCACCCACGAACCTACTCGAGCACTCGGACCGCAGAGGCGGCCCATGTGACGGGCGATAGCCTCGCCAAGACGGTTGTGCTCCACGATGAGCGCGGCCACTTGCTGGCCATCGTGCCCAGCACGCACCGGGTCGAGATCGAGGCGCTTCAGCGGCTCCTCGATCGCCGCTTGAATCTCGCCACGGAGGACGAGATCACGACACTCTTCAGCGACTGCGCGCTGGGAGCCGTGCCGCCGGTGGGTGCCGCCTATGGGCTCGAAGTCGTCCTCGACGATAGTCTCGCAAGTGAATCCGAGATCTGTTTCGAGGCCGGGGACCACCAGAATCTGGTCCATATGAGCGGCAAAGACTTCGCGGGGCTCATGACGGACGCACGACGCGGCCAATTCAGCCATCACGTCTGATGCGAGCCTGACCTGCCCCCAAGGTTTGTACCACTCACAATGTTAGTCTGCACCGAGTTTCACCGCGTCAAAGACGAAGCTGTTTGGAGGGCTCCAAACATGCATGACCTAATGTCCGCTTCTGGCTATGAGCGGACATTTAGGGCGCAAAGGCTTCAGGTCGGCTTATGACCCGAAGCGGACGTCGGTGGAGCTATCTTAGAGCCCTATCGTCGCGCGCTTAATGAGTACACGTCCTAGGCCTCGTCTGCCCCAGCAGCCGGGGAGGCCATGATGCGCCCGGGGCCCGGCCAAAAGCAATTTTTGGTTTGGGATCCCGTTGGCCTCTCACCGTGATTTACAACCCGAGCGCTCTCGTTTAGGTTCGGGCCGCTGACGGACGGGGCAAAGGCAATCTCGACGGAGAGAGGCCGGCATCCGGCCAAGCCAAATGCAGAGGATAAGGAGATCATGAGCAAAACCGATCATCTTGGAACCTACGCCGAGGCCTGGACGAAGGGCGAGGTCGCGCTTCATATGAAGGCCGCCGCGGAGGGCTTTCATTTCGATGATCCGAACGCCGGCGACATCGCCAAGGCGGAGTTCCCGGGATACTTCGCGGAACTCAAGGCCACCGTGGACGAGCTGCGCGGCGGGCAAGCCTTCGACCGCTTCATGGACATCACCGAGGTCGTGGTGAACGAGGAAGACGACGGCACGCTGACCGCGTGGTGCTGGTGGGCGATCCCGGGAACCCCGATCGAGGGAAGCGGCCTGATCAAGGTGAGCGATGACGGCGTGCTCTCGGAGAAGATCACCTATTACACGAAACTGCCCGCTTGAGAGGTCGGGGCGTTCGAGCACGATGTCGAAGTCTCCATTTCCGATCGAGGAGGCGTTCGGAGAGGGCGGTTGAAATCGTGACTTGAATCCGGGGCCGGGTTCGGGATAGTCGTCGCGCCTTAAAAATAGTCCGCCGATTCGCCTTTTGGGTCTCCGGCGGCCGTCAACTTCTCAAATGCCGATGACGCGCAATCGAAACCCCCGCATCCTCGGAACCGTCGACGACGTGGCCCGGGCCTGGGGGCTCGAGGACCGGCTCGCGGGTGCCGCGACGATCGGCTACGCCTATGGCGAGTGCGTTCGTTGCACGGTCGAAACGACCCGCCGGGCGAAAGTCTTGGCGGGGGCCGCGCACACCGAGGAGCGCCGCATCGTGCTCAATGCCGAGCTCCTGCGCCGGGGGCGCGAGGCGAGCCGGAACGCGACCCTCCTTCACGAATGCGCGCATGTTCTGGCCGATCTCCGCTACCGGGCGGACTGCCGGCACGACCGGCGCTGGAAGCGCGTGATGGCGATGCTCGGGGAACCGCCCGAGATCTCCCATCGCCTCGATTTCCTGTCCCATGAAACCCACGCCGTGGTGAGCTGGATCTGCGTCGGCTGCGGCGAGGAATTCCACTATGTCCGCCCGCCGCGCCGCCCGATCGAGGTGTGTTACTGCCCCCGCTGCGGCCCGGAGGCCGGACGGCTTCGAAACGCCGAGATTCCGAGGCGCCGCAAGGGAAGCCGGGCGGTTCAGCTCCGTCTCTTCTAAGCCGGGCGAGCCCCATGGAAACCATGGAAGCATGGGAGAATGCGGCTTGGCAAGACGCCGAGCCCGTGGGATCGTTCCTTGGCGTTCAGCATCGCAAGACGGAGGGGAGAACGGAGCTTGAGCCGAGCGTTTGTGAAAGAGCCGGACGGCGATCTCGCCGGTGAGGATCAGCCGGAGCGCCCGCAGAGCCCACATCCGAACTACATCACGCCCGAGGGCCTCGTGTCTCTCAAGGCGAAGCTCGCTTCGCGTCACGAGGAGCGCCGCCGCCTTCTCGATACGCGCGAGGAGCCTTCGAGCAAGCTCGCGCTCGCGCAGTTGGATCGCGACATCCGTTACCTCGAGGGGCGCATCGAACGCGCGATCCCGGTCGATCCTGAAAATCAACCGGGCGAGCGGGTCTGCTTCGGGGCACACGTCACGCTCGAAACCGAGGAGGGCGAAAGCCGCGCCTTCACGATCGTCGGCGAAGACGAGGCCGACGCCCAGAGCGGCAGGGTCAGCTGGGTCTCGCCCCTGGCCCGGGCGCTCCTCGGCGCGCGTGTCGGCGAGTTCATCACCTGGCCGCGACCCGCCGGCGACCTCGAGGCCGAGATTCTCGAGATCCGCTACCCGGAGAGCCGATCGGAATCGAAACAACCGGTCAGCCGGCGCGGCAACTCCTGAGAAAGGCGGCCATGTGGAATTCCGCCTGGGCGGGCTCGTAGGTATAGCCCCGCCCGATCGGGCAGGCGCGCCGTGCGCGGCAACCAAGGCCGAGGCAATCCGAACCCTCAGGCCTCTCCAAATGGCCGATGCAGGCGGGCACGTCATAGCCCTCATGCTTTAGGGCATCGACCGGGCAGCTCGTGAGACAGGGTTTCGCCGCGCAGGTCTCGCACGGGTTGGAGCGCGGCTCAGGCGCCGGCAGATCGAGCCGCTCGGCGAAGGTGAGCGCGCCTCGATAGCTGTGCCAGAGGCCATAGTCCGGATGGATCAGGACCCCGATCGGCGATACGAACACCGCTTCCGCGCGCTGGGCCCAGCGCGGAAAGGGAAGGTAGGGCGGGCCGTCGCTTGGAAACAACGCCGAGGCACCCGTCTTGCGCGCGATCGCGCCGAGCTCGCGGCGCGACCAGTCGTCGAGGGGATCGCGGCCATCGGGCGGTACGGAAGAGAACCGGCGCCACATCTCAGGGCCCGCCTGACCGGCAAGCACCAGCGTCGCGGCCGGCCGCCCGTCGGAAAGCGCCGGTACGGCGTCCGCCGCGCCGGGGTGGAACGCGCCCCTGGGCGTGAAGCCGCGCGAGCCGAGCGCGGCCTCGATTCCCTTCAGAGATAACACCGTCGTTTCCTTATTCAACTTTCCGCGATCTCCAGCTCCAGGCGCGGCCCGATCTCCTCAAAACCGTAACGCTTGTAGAATTCCACGCTGCGCTGCCAGCGCGGCACGTCGGGCGCGCTCACCTCGATAACCTGCCAGCCCCGCGCGCGACCGAAGACCACCGCCTCATTGATCAGCCTTGCGCCGACGCCGGAAGAACGATGCTCCGGCGCGATATAGAGCTCGGAGATTTCGCCGAACGCGCCGAACGCGTAGATCGCCGCGCATTCATTGAGCA
>JAPUJA010000285.1 GCA_027296525.1 Pseudomonadota bacterium
AGCGAATCACCAAAGTCGTTCGCACCTTGAAACATATCGAAACGGAGCTCGACAAACTGGCCTCTGTTTTCGGAAATGAGATTTATGAAGAGGCGCGGAAGAGGCGGAAGGCCGAAAAGGTCGATCAATCGCGGGACGAGAGAGAATCGTTGGCCGGCCCGCAGCTTCCCAAGGACGCCAACAACCAGGACGATATCGACGCCCTTCTGGCGAGCTTCGACTGAGCGGAGGGCCGCCGGCTAAGCCGCAGTCGGCGCTTTGCAAAGGACGCGAGAGATTCACGCGCCGTACGCCAACCACCTGACGCTACCCGAAGCGACGAGCCACGGGACGCGATTGATGCGCAGGCCCGGTTTCGATCGATGCGTCGTGGCATTCCTCGGGCCAACCGTCTCCGGTCGCCTCTCTGGATTGCCGAACAGCAATCTTCACGCGATCCCGAAGACGGGGCGCTCGCTGGGCTTCTTCACCCACTGGCTCTGGCGTCTCGCCGCCTTTGTCGCGGCGTGCCTGTTCTGCCTTGCCCTATCGGGGAAGGTCATGGCGGGCGAACCGGCTGTTCGGAGCGGCGTCCATGATGGGTATGCCCGCATCGTGTTCGCTTGGAGCGAGCCGACGGACTATGACGCGTCGCTTAACGATACAACCCTCACACTCCACTTTTCGCGCCCGCTGGCGATAAGCTTCGAGGAGACTCTGGCGCAGCTCCAGGGGTATCTTGCCGGCGCCGAGATAGACGCCGATCGACAGGGCGTTACTTTTAATCTGACGAGACCCTTTGCTCTGCGTACCTTTCCCGAGGCATTGCTGATCGTCGTCGACTTGATCGATCCGATGGGCTCCGAAGGAACCGCCGTCGCGCAAGCGTTGCCCGACGCGCCGCCGCCGGGGGGCGAGCGATTGTCGGTGCGGGTGGGGAGCCATGAGGGCTTCGACCGGATCGTGTTCGATTGGGGCCGAGAGGTTTCCTACGAGGTCGTTCGCGAGGGCCTGCGGGTGATCGTGGCGTTCGGTGAAGAGGCCGCGCTCGACCTTGAGGACCTACGCGCGAAGTTGCCCGAGGACATCCGGGCCGAGCAGGTGGACCTCGCCAACGGCGGGCTTCGCGTCGCGTTCGCGGTGCCGGCGGGGACCACGCTCCGCCATTTCCGGGAGCGAACCTTCGTCGTCCTCGATCTCCTCGAGGCGCCGCCGCCGGACGCCGGCGCGATCGTCGAGGCGGCCCACGAGCCCGATGTTGAGGATCTCGCGGCGGCACCGGCGGAAGACGCCGCCGCCCCGTCTCCAACGCGGGAGTCGGAACCGTCCGGCGCCGCGCTCGAGACCTCGGACGACGCCGCTAAGAGCCCGGGTCGTCCTTCGCCGGACGTCATGGCCGTGCCCTCGCCGCTCGATCTCCTGGCGGACTTGAGGATTTCCGGTGTCGAGCCGTCGCAGGAGGAGAACGCCGCCCCCGCCGACCAGCCCGAGGACGCAGCCCCTACCAGCCGGTCCGAAGCGCCAACCCCCGCCGGCCCGCCGACCGATCGGCTCGAGGAAGGCCCGCACAGCCTCGCGGCATCGCGGCAATCGGCGGCGCCGGACGCCCTGCCTGTCATATTGGTGCCGCAAGAGGACGGCCTTGTCTTGCGGTTCGCTTGGTCCGAGCCCACGGCCGCCGCCATATTCCAGCGCAACGGCGCCTTGTGGGTCGTGTTCGATCGGCCCGCGCCGGTCGACCTGCCGCCGATCGGGCTGTCCGTGACGAAGACGCGCGGCTTGCTCTCCGGACGCGTTCTCGATGAAATTGCCCATGCCACGGTCTTGCGTTTCGATCTGGATCCCGAGTTTCACGCGACGGCGCGGCGTGAGGGCAATATGTGGCTTGTCGAGCTGTCCAGAGCCGCGTCAGGTCCCGCCCGGGCGCTCGTGATTCGTGTCGAGCCCGATGCCGCGGCGGGCCCTCGGGTGTTCCTGGCGGAAGCGAGTCTCGGCCCCGTCTTGCGCATGGCCGATCCGGACAGCGGCGAGGAGCTCATCGTGGTGCCGCTTCGTGGTTCCGGGCACGGCATCGATCCGGGGCGTCGTTACGCGGAGTTCGAGCTGCTGGATACTTCCCAGGGCGTGGTCATTCAGCCTCTCACCGAAGACATTCTCGTGCAGGGCGTGCAAGACGGCATACAGGTCACGAGCCGGGAAGGGCTCCGGTTGTCCTCGCTTGGGGATGACGGCGGGCCGGTCGAGGCGCCGAGCGACGCGTTTAGGGATGAAAGCCTTTTCCGCTTCGGACCATGGCGGAGATTGGACGATGCAGACTATGCGGAATTGTTGCACCCGTTCCTTCGGGCGGTCTCCGTCGCAACCGATGCGAACCGGACGGAGGCGCGGCTCAACCTCGCGCGCTTCTATTTGGCGAACGGTCAGGCGGCATACGCGCTCGGCGTGCTCAGCGCAATCGAGCGCGAAGATCCCGATGCCGTCGAGGGCATGCGCTTCGCGGCGCTTCGAGGTGCGACGATGGTGCTGCTCGGGCGATTCGAAGAGGCGGCCGCCGATCTCGGCAATTCCCGGCTCGATTCCGATCCGGATATCATGCTTTGGCGTGGCGTCGCCGCGGCCGGCATGAGGGACTGGGAAATCGCGGCCCCGCTGTTTCAAGAGGCCGATCTCGCTTTCCTTCACCTTTTGCCTGAGTGGCGCGCACCCTTCGGGGTGCACGCGGCCCGCGCCGCGATCGAGACGGGAGACGAGATACGGACGCATTTCCGCCTCGATCAGATCGTCAAGGAGGATCCCGCCGCGGAAACGCGCGCCGAGGTCGCTTATCTGCGCGGTCGGGCCTATGCCTTCGTGGGCAATTATGACGCGGCGCTCGCCATGTGGGAGGTGGCCTCGCAGGGCATCTTCTCACGGCCCGCGACCGAAGCCACACTCGCGCGCATCTATCTGCTGCTCGAGCTCGATCAGATGACGCCGCCGGAGGCGGTGGCCGAGCTCGAGGAGCTTCGCTTCGCTTGGCGGGGCGATTCGGTCGAACAGGACCTGCTGTACCGGCTCGGCCGGATTTATTCACAGGAAGGAGACTACTTAAACGGACTGCTCGCGCTGCGCAAGGCGGTCGATTATTTCCCCGACGAACCTCGCAGCGCCGAGATCGCGAGCGAGATGCGCGAGCTTTTCGACCGCTTCCTTCTCGAAGCGCGGGCGAGCGAGCTCGACCCACTCGAAGAGGAGGAGATGCGCGAGCTCTTCAAGCGCTTCCTTCTTGAAGAGCAGGCGAACGGACTGGGCGAAGTCGGCGAGCAGAAGATGAGCGAGCTCTTCAACCGCATCTTTCTTGAAGAGCAGTGGAAAGGGGAGAGCCTGCTCGAGACGACGAGCGTTTACTACGAGTTCCGCGAGCTCGCGCCGACGGGTGAAGAGGGCGATCTCATGCTCGGGGATCTTGCCGGGCACCTGGTCGATTTCGATCTGCTCGAGCGTGCCGGGACGCTGCTTGAGTTCCAGATCGAACATCGTTTGTCGGGCCGTCAAAAGGCCGAGGAGGGCCTGCGACTTGCCCGTATCCGCCTGCTTGATCAGAAGCCGGACGCCGCGCTCCACGCCTTGGAGATCAGCGCGCTCGACGGACAAGAGTTGCCGGGCGACCTGGCCGCGGCGCGGACCCATCTCCAGGCCCGCGCGGAACTGCTTCTGGGCAACGCCGATACGGCGCTCGCGCTCGTGGCCGGTGACAAGAGCGACGAGGCCACGAAGCTGCGCGCGGATATCCATTGGAGCCATCAGGATTGGAGCGCCGTGGCGGCGGAGCTATCCCGCTTGAATCCCGCCACGGCACGTTTGGCGCCCGTCCCGTCGCTCGACGACGAGGAGAGCCATTACTTGGTCATGCAAGCGGCCGCTTTCGCGCTGACGCGCGATGAAGAGAGCCTGGTGGAGCTCAAGCGGCGTTACGGGCCGGCGATGGCGGAGGGCCCCTTGAGCGAGGCGTTCCTGCTCATCACCGCCGATAGCGGGAAAGGGCCGCAGCCCTTTCACGAATACGCGCGAATGACGGCGGATGTAAGCGCCATCGAGGCGTTTCTCGAGAACTAGCGCGTCTCGCGGACGCTGCCGCGGCTTCTCGGCAGCGCCTCTCGTCACTCAACTCGTCCCTGTGAGTAAAAATCCTCGAAGGAAAGGGGCCGCGTGCGAGCGTTCCCAACGGGCGGACGTTTCGGCTATCCCATGCCGAAACTTTGCACCAGGCTTCCGGAAAGCATGTGCCAGCCGTCGACAAGGACGAAGAAGATCAGCTTGAAGGGAAGCGAGATCATCACCGGCGGCAGCATCATCATGCCCATGGAAAGCAGGATCGAGGCCACCACCATGTCGATCACCAGGAAGGGCACGAAGACCAGGAAGCCGATCTCGAAGGCCCGGCGCAGCTCGCCCACCATGAAGGCCGGGACGAGCGCGCGAAGCGGGACCTCGTCGACCGATTCGACCGCCGGCAGATCGGCCATGTCCATGAACATGGCGAGATCTTTTTCGCGCACCTGGCTCATCATGAAATCGCGAAGGGGCGAAACGGTTCGTTCGAACGCCTGCTCCTCGGTGATCTCCTCGTTGATGAAGGGCCCGATACCCTCGCGATAGGCCGTCTCCAGGGTCGGCGCCATGACATAGATCGTCAAGAAAAGCGCGAGGCTGATGATCACCGTGTTGGGTGGCGTCTGTTGGAGCCCGAGCGCGCTGCGCAACAGCGAGAAGACGACGACGATGCGCGTGAAGGAGGTGACGACGACGAGGATTCCAGGCGCGAGGCTGAGCACCGTGAGCAGCGCAAGGAGCCGGAAAATCTGCCCGGTGAGCGAGCCTCCCTCGCCGAAATCGAGATTGAGCTGCTGGGCGAGCGCGGGCGAGGTCCCGACGATGCCAAGGAGGAGAGCGAGGCCGGCGATGGGGAGGAGGCGCCGCATCATGTCTTCTCGGCGTCCACCGATTGCTGGTCGAGCTGCTCGCGGAAGGATTCAGCGCTTATGCCGCGCTCGATCACGAGGTCCGAGGCGGTCCCGAGAAGGATGAGATGTTCCACCTCGTCCCGGCGCACGAGAACGAGACGGCGTTTCGCATCGACCGGGCAGACTTCGGTGATCGCGAGGCGCCGGCCGCTCTTCAGCCCCTTGCCCCTGACCCGCCCGCCCAGGCCATAGCGGCGCGCAAGCCAGGCGGCAAGCCCGATCAGGCCCAGAACAAGGACGAGCGCGGTGGCGAAGCGAAGGTAGGTGTCCCACGGCATCGTCGCGTTCTTCCGATACGGTTCCTATTTCTTCGTCGTATTTTTGAGGTAGGCGGAGGCCGCCTGCTGGCCGGTGGTGAGTCGGTTGAGTTTTTCCTGCACCTCGTCGCGCTGCTGCATGAGGGTGCCTCTCAAGCGCTCGAGTTCGTCGAGCAAGCCGATCAGTTCGTCGATGAACGGCTTGGCCTTCTCGGGCGGCGTGTTCACGAGCCCCTGGCAGAGTCGTTGGATGTCGTCGACGAGCGGGGCGAAGTCCGGAAGCTCTCCGCGCGTGAGCACATCGAGGGTCGCGTTGAGCCGGCCCTTCACGCCGGCGAGGTGGCTTTGAGACTCGGCCGGTGTGCTCACGGCGTCTCCTCCTCGAGCAGCAGGGATTGGTTCAGGCGGTAGAGGTAGGCGAGGATCTCGGCGATTGCGGCGAAGGCGGTGACCGGGATGACGGTATCGATATCGAGCTCGGCCAGGATCTCCGTGAGATCGGGATCTTCGCGCACGGGCACCCCGTTGGCGAAGGCAAGCGCGAGGATCTGCTCGGCGACCGGACCCCGGCCTGAGGCCGTGATCTTCGGCGCGGTTTCCCGCAGACGCTCATATTTCAGCGCGACGGCGGCGGGCTCAGAACGCTCGGAAGTGGGCATCGGCGCGGACGTCCAATCGGAACGGAGGCGGGCTCCGGGCGATGGAAATCACCGCCTCAATACAGCCTCGATCCAGCTTCCGATTGTCGTCGGATTATGCTTAAGAAAGCTTTAAGGGGCTTGGAAGGGTGGGGGTTTTCACCCCTTCTCGGGGAGTTTGACGCCGCCCAGCGCTTCCGCCGCACGGGCGGCCTCGATGTTCTCCTGCTTGATCCGGTCGAAGATTTCCTTGCGCAGGACCGAGGCGTCTGAGGGAAAGGTGAAGCCGAGCTTGACTGAGCGGCCACGGACCTCGACCACGGTGATCTCGATATTATCGTTGACCACCACCGTCTCGCCGGTCTTTCGCGTGAGATAGAGCATGGGGGAGGGTGCCCTTCCTGGGGTTTGAAGGGGCGAGCCTAACCCAAAAGGGACCGTCGGTTAAGCCCTTGTGGGGAACCGGGCCGGATCGGCGGCTTGCGAGGTCTTCAAGGCCGGTTGACTCGGCCTCCGGCTCCCTATAGAACAAATAAAGAACATAAGCCGTGAAGACACGTCATACGCCAGCGTCCCGATCCCGCCCTGCTCGCCAGGCTCCGCTCCCGCATCCGGGCCCTGGAATGCTCCCAAGCCTCCTCGCCCACGATGCCGCCGATTTCCCTTCGCGCAGCTTCCGGTAGAACGGTAGAGTAACCATAAAAACATATGGATTTAGGGTGGCTTTGCCTCCTACCGGGTCGCCGGGTCGCCGGATCGCCGGGCCGTCGCGGAGACGAGCCATGATCTTGATCACAGGCGCCAACAGTCCGCTCGGGCAGGAAATCGCCCGCCGGCTCCTCGAAAGCGGTCAGTGCTTCCGCCTTACTCTTGTTTGCTGCCATCCGTAACCGTTCGTTGGTGGCCGTCTAACCCGCCGAATTTCTGAGCCTTTCGTCCATAATCATGTGGCACCGTCCGCCGGTGTTCGGTACAATCCGCATCAGATTTGTGGGTCAATTTGTGGGTTGGAGGACAGCATGGCCCGGCAGATCGGACGCTTAAGCGCCCGCACGGTGGCAACCAGGAAGCGCCGCGGCATGTACCCGGATGGCGGCGGGCTCTACTTGCAGGTGACGGCCGCGGGCGCGCGGTCCTGGTTGTACAGATACATGCTTCACAGCCGCACACGCTACATGGGCCTGGGACCGCTGCACGCCGTCACCTTGGCCGAGGCGCGGGTGAAAGCGACAGAGGCGCGCCGACTGCGCCAGGCCGGTATAGACCCCATCGAGGCGCGCGATGCGGGGCTTGCCAAGACCCGTCTCGAAGCCGCGCGGTCGATCACGTTCAAGGATGCGGCCGA
>JAPUJA010000286.1 GCA_027296525.1 Pseudomonadota bacterium
CCGCGGTCGTCTCACGCTGGACCGGTATTCCCGTCGATCGCATGCTGACCGGCGAGCGGGAGAAGCTTCTCCATATGGAAAAGGCGCTGCGCGGGCGCGTGGTGGGCCAGGATGAGGCGCTCGTGGCGGTGAGCAATGCGGTGCGCCGGGCCCGCGCCGGGTTGCAGGACGCCGATCGCCCCATCGGCTCGTTCCTGTTCCTTGGGCCGACGGGCGTGGGCAAGACCGAGCTCGTGAAGACGCTCGCTGCCTTCCTGTTCGACGACGAAGCGGCGATGGTCCGTATCGACATGTCCGAATATATGGAGAGGCACGCGGTCGCGCGCCTGATCGGCGCGCCGCCGGGCTATGTCGGCTATGAGGAGGGCGGAGCGCTCACCGAGGCGGTTCGCCGGCGTCCCTATCAGATCGTTCTCTTCGAAGAGATCGAAAAGGCGCACCCGGATGTCTTCAACGTCCTCCTGCAACTGCTCGATGACGGGCGTCTGACCGATGGGCAGGGACACACGGTCGATTTTCGCAACACCCTCGTGGTCCTGACCTCGAATCTCGGGGGCGATATCCTCGCCAACCAAGCGCCGGGCCAGGATTCGGCGGCGGTGCGCGAACCGGTGATGGAGATCGTGCGCCGGCAGTTTCGGCCTGAGTTTCTCAACCGCCTCGATGAAATTATCCTGTTCCACCACCTCGACCGGGCGAGCATGGACAGAATCGTCGATATTCAAGTCGGCCGTCTCGAACGGCTGCTCGCCGACCGGAAGATTCCGCTCGATCTGGATGCACGCGCGCGCGAATGGCTCGCCAACGCGGGTTACGATCCGGTCTACGGCGCCCGTCCGCTCAAGCGGGTGATCCAGCGCAGCTTGCAGAACCCGCTCGCGGAGTTGATGCTCGAGGGCAAGATCCTGGATGGCGAGACCATCAGCATCTCCGCCAACGAGAGCGGCCTGCTGATCAACGGGATGGAGAGCAAGGATATCGCCGCCTGACGGCGGCGGGGCAATCTTCTGTTCGGGCCTCTGCTCGGGAGCCTTCGGCCGGGGAGGCCCTTCCGGGGAGGCCCTTCGCGTTGGCGGGCCCCGCCCGTTCGTGGGTTTCGCCCGTTAGTGGGCCTCGATGGTCTGAGCCATCTGGGTCACGACTGGCAGGCCGTTGAGTTCGGCGAGCACGCGTTCGCGTGCCGCCTGGAATCGTTCGAGTTCCTGGCCCGCCAATTTCAAGCCGGTCGGAAGTTTCACGCTCAGCGGGTTGACCTGTTTGCTGTCCACGAGCACTTCATAATGAAGGTGAGGTCCGGTGGAACGTCCGGTCGAGCCGACATAGCCAATCACCTGGCCCTGCTCCACGCGGTCGCCCCTCTTCAGTCCCTTCGGGAAGGCGTTCATATGGGCGTAGGCGGTCGAATATTCCGAGTTGTGACGGATGCGCACATAGTTGCCGTAGCCGCCGTTGGGTCCGAGCGCGTCGATCACCCCGTTGCCCGCCGCCATGATCGGAGTGCCCTTTGACGCCCCGAAGTCGAGCCCCTTGTGCATCTTCGTATAGCCCAGGATCGGATGCTTGCGCATGCCGTAAGTGGAGGTCAGGCGCGCGCCGTCGATCGGCGTCCTCAAGAGCGCCTTGCGTGCGCTCTGGCCCTTGGGGTCGAAATAGTCCACGCGCCCATCCGCCATCTTGAAGCGGATAAGCTCGAGCTTGGTTCCGCCCAGGGTCAGGGCCGCGTAACGCAAAGGCTCGACGCTGACGATCTCGCCGTCGACGGTGAAGCTCCGTTCAAAGAGGATTTCGAACCCGTCGCCCCTGTGGATTTCGCGCTGGAAATCGACGTCGAAGCTGAACGCTCGGATCAACTCCATCAGGATCGGCACCGGCATGCCCGCACCCACCGCCGCCTCGTAGAGGCTGCTTTCGATGGTCCCGGCGGCGCGCACCATGTCGTGCTCGAGCGGTCTTTGGATCTCGGCGGCGGTGTAAAGGCCATTCGTTGTAGGTACGACCTCTACCAGCCGATCCGGCGTGATCTCGAGCGCGAAACCCACGAGTCGCATCTCGGCCGCCCCTTCGCCGGCCGGTTCGAAGGTGACCGTCAAGCGCTGTCCCACTCGAAGCCTGCGCGGGTTTATGACCTCGCTGAAGGCGCGGATGGCGACGTGCGCTTCGCCGCGATCCGCGCCCGTGCGGACCAGCGCGTTCATGAGGGTATCGCCTTCCCGCAAAACGAGGGTTTCCGTCAGGGCATGGGCGATTTCCGGTAGCCTCGACGCCTCAGGTCTTGGCGCGGCCTTGACCGGATCGGGTTCTTCAAAGAGCGTGGTCAGTGTGAGCTGTTCGTTGGGCGTGAGCGAGATGTTCTCGGCGGCGCCCCCGAGGCTGTCGGGTTCCGCGAAGAGCTCGGCCAGTATGAGTTGATTGGCTGGCGTGAGCGAAAAACTCTCGGTGGCGTAGCCGCGGACCACGGCGGCGTTTTCAGCCGACCAATCCGAGGCGTCCATTTCGACCGTTGGCTCGGACCCGGTGGGCGCCGCGACAATCGCCTCAAGTGGCGCACTCTCGAGTGGCGCACTCTCGAGTGGCGCGCCGGGCCGGGGCAGGGCGGGTTCGCTCGTGCGCCGGGCGAGGTAATGCCCGCCCGACTCGCGCAGCACGGTGATGAAGCGGTCTTCGTCGAGCTTCAGGCTCAGACCGAGCAGCTTGCGTGGGCCGGCCGGTTCGGGCGGCGTCCCGAGGCTGAGATAGAGCTCCTGGCCAATCCTGAGCTTCTT
>JAPUJA010000287.1 GCA_027296525.1 Pseudomonadota bacterium
GCGATCCCGGCCGCGGCGAACGCCACCAAACAGACCGGCGGGGTCACGTTGCTGTCCTGGGAAAGCCAGAAGATGATCATGTGGGCCGAGAGCAGCGTGGCCGTGACGACCGCCGCGGGCAGCGCCTGCTCGACCAGCTGATGCAGATGTTCGCCCGGAATCCGCGCCGCCAGAGCCAATGCCTGTTCGCGCTCGAGCGCGCCTGAAAGGTCCACATCCGGCGCAAACAGCGCGAGCAGCTGGGCGCCGCCTTCGGCCAGAGTGCCGCCCGCGAGCGCGTCCACGAGCTCCGCGCGCGCGATCAGATCGAAGAGCGCGGGCGCCGCCAGGGTCGCCAACACGATATAGGCGGCGGTCACCGGCAACCCCATGCCGAGCAGGAGAGAGGCGAGCGCCACGAACAGGATCGCGAGCAGCAGGCTCCCGCCCGCCCACTCCGTCACCATGAGCGCGAGGCTGTTGCCGAGCCCCGTGGTCGTGACGACATTGACGACGAGCCCCACGGCGATGAGCAGCATGGCGATCGCGGTCATGTTGCGCGCGCCGAGCGCGAGCGCCTCGACGATCGCCTTTGGGCCCATGGGCCGGCGCGAGAGCCAGGAGGCGGCGATCACGGCGAGGATGCCGAAGCCCGCCGCGAAGGTCGGCGTGAATCCGGCGACCAGCAAGCCGATCAACACGCCGATCGATATGAGGAAGACGAGCCCGCCGTCGCGCATCAGCGACGCGAAGCCGGGCAGCTTCTCCTTCGGCGGGCGAATGCCCAACCGCTTGGCCTCGATGCGCACCCAGAACGCGACCGAAAGGAAATACATGAGCGCGGGCAGGAAAGCGGCGGCGACGATATCGAGATAGGGGATCTGGGTGTAGCTCGCCATGACGAAGGCGCCCGCCCCCATGATCGGCGGCATGAGCTGGCCGCCCGTCGAGGCCGCGGCCTCGACCCCGGCGGCGAAACGGGGCGTAAAGCCGCTCCGGCGCATCAGGGGAATCGTGATCACCCCGGTCGATACGGTGTTCGCGACCGCCGAGCCCGAGATCATTCCGGTCAGGCCCGAAGCCACGACGGCGACGAGGCCGGGGCCGCCGACGAACCGTCCCGCGAGCGCGCGCGCCAGGCTGACCACGAAGTCGCCGGCCCCGGAGCGCACGAGGAACGCCCCGAACAGGATGAACATGAAGACATAGGTGGCTGAGATGCGCGCGATCGGCCCGAACATGCCTTCGCCGCTGAAGAAGCCCCGAAACAGCATGGTCTCCCAGGAGAGGCCCGGGAAGTGAAAGAGGCCGCCCAGAAAATTGCCCCAGAGGGTGATGTAGGTGAGCCCAATGATAACCAGGGCGGGCACGACCCAGCCCGTGCTGCGGCGCGCGAACTCGAGCGCCAGGAGAATCGCGGCGGCTGAAACCAGCCAGTCGGCCGGGCTGAAGCGGACGCCGCGTGCATAGAGCGCGTCCTCGGCGAAAATTAGATAGACCGCCGAGGCCATCGCCAGCCCCCCGAGCACCAGGTCGATGGCAAACGGGAGCGGACGTCGGCGCTCCCGGGGCCCGCGCGCGAGCGGATGGATCAGAGCGGCGAGGAGCGCGAAGCTCCCGAAATGAAGCGCCGAGCTCCAGAGCTCCGGCAGGGTGGCGAACAGGTTGAGATAGAGGTTGAGCAGCGCGACCAGCGCGCCGAGCCCGAGCACAGGCGTCGGCAACCCGGCAGCCTCCGCGTGCGCCCCCCCGGCGGCGGCCCCCCCGGCGGCGGCGGCGACACGGGTTCCCGCGCCCGGCTCCTCGGCCTTCATCGCCCGATCCTGTGCCCCAAAGCCGCCCGATCAGTCGGCGAGCGGGGTTTCCGGAAGGCTGAGCCCCGCCTCCCGAAAATAGCGCGCCGCCCCCGGATGAAGCGGCACGGGCAGGTCCGCCGTCGCCTTATCGAGCGTGATCGCCCGCGTCGCCTTGTGAATACCGTTGAGGAAGGGGAGGTTCTCAAAGATCATCTTGGTGATCACGTAAACCACCTCTTCGTCCACGTCGCCGCGTACCGCGAGAAAATTGGGCAGCGCGATGGTCTCGACCGGCTCGCTCTGTCCCGGATAGGTGTTCGCCGGAATCACATAGCGCGACCAGAGATCCGATCGCGTCTTCACACGCGCCAACTGCTCGTCGGTGAATTCGAGCAGGCGAACCTTCGTGCCCAACGTGGCAAGGACGCGCGTCACCGATGCGATCGGAACGCCGCCCGGGGCATTGATGCCCACGATGGTGCCGTTCTGAAGCGCATCGGCGCTCGGCCCATAGCCCAGATGGACGAGCCCGAGGGCTTCGGGATCGAGACCGAGCGCGCGCAGGATTTCACGCCCCGAGGCCTCGGTGCCCGAGTTTCGCCGGCCGATCGAGAATCGCCGATCACCGAGACCGGCGAGGTCCTCGACGGTCCCCGTGGCGGCGAGGTCCGAGCGCAGGATGAAATGATCGACGTTCTTCCACAGCGCGGTGACCGCACGCAAATTGTCCTGCGGCCCGAGAGCGGCATAGCGCTCCTTGCCCTTCGACGCCCACTCGCCGAACAGGCCGATCAGGATCGCGAACTGCGCCTCGTTGTCCATGAGAAGCTTGATGTTCTCGCCCGAGCCGGCCGAGCTTATGGCGGACAGGCTGATCCCCCGTTCGGACTTGAGCTTGACGAGCGTGGCGAGCGCGACGCCGACGGGATAGAAGGTGCCCCCGGGCGTCGCCGTGGCGAGGATGTAGGAGCGCCTCTCGCCGTCCTCTTCCGCCGCCGCCCCCAGGGGCATCTGCGCCCCCAGGAGAAGGAGACCGAGGAGCGCCCCGAGCCCGAGCACGCGGCAGGCTTGCCGGTGAAAGACCGGGCTCACCGCCAAGATCGGCCGCGCCAAGGCGCCCGAGGCGGCGTCACGGGAAGGCCCCGCCGGTCGCGTCGTTGCCACCATCGACCGGGAAATTCGTGGCCGTCACATAGCTCGCCTCGTCCGATGCCAGGAAGCGGACGCATTTGGCGACCTCATCGGGGCTCGCGAGCCGCTTCATGGGAACCCCCTTGGCGAGTTCCTTGAGGTTGGCTTCGAGATCGCCGCCCTTGGCGTTCAATATGTCATCGACCATCTGGGTGTGAATCTCGCCTGGACAGACCGAGTTGACGCGAATGTTGTCTCGGGCGTGGTCGAGCGCCATGCAGCGGGTGATCTGAAGCACCGCCCCCTTGCTCGTGCAATAGGCGACATGGCCCTCCTCGCCGTTGAGGCCCCATTCGGAGGCGATATTGACGATGTTGCCGCTGCCCTGCTTGATCATCTGGCGCACGGCCGCGCGGCTGATGAAAAAGAGCGCGTTGACATTGACCGCCATGATGTCGTTCCACTGCTCGTCGGTGGTCTCCAGAGCGGTCCCGCTGTACAAAATCCCGGCGTTGTTGACGAGCACGTCGAGCCGCCCGAGTCGCGCCACGGTTTCCGCCACCAGCCGGTCGCCGGCGCCCGCCTCGCGGACATCGGCTTCGAGGAATTCGGCCTTCACGCCCATGCCCCGAATGCCGTGAAGAACCCGCTTCCCCCGCTCGACATTGCGCCCCTGGACCATCACCGCGGCGCCCGCCTCGGCGAACGCGCGGGCGCACGCCTCGCCGATGCCCGTGGTCGATCCCGTAACCAAAACCACCTTGCCGTCGAAGCCCATTATCCCTTCCCCCTTGTTGTCGGACGCCGCGCGAGGCGCGGGCCCCTGGTCGCAAACGGCACGCCGCCTCGTCGAGCAACTTTCGCCCGTGGGCCGGGCGGCGGCAAGCCGATTCCGCGCACATGGCCGCGCGTGGAATTTGGCGTTGCCCGTCATCTTCTTTCGCGACATGTTCACGCCCCAAGGAAGCGGCGCGCTCGGACGGCGGTTTAAGGGCATGGGCGGGAAGATACGCATGGCGGTGGTGGGGGTCGGCCATTTCGGCCGCTTTCACGCCCAAAAAGTAAAAGCGCTGGACGGCGTCGAGCTCGTCGCCGTCGCCGATATCGATCGCGCGCGCGCGCGCGAGGTCGGTGACGAGCTGGGCGTCGAGGCGCTCACCGAGGGCTCCGAGCTTGTGGGGCGGGTCGACGCCGTCAGCATCGCGGTCCCCACCGTCGCGCATTACGACGTCGCCAAGCCCTTCCTCGAGGAAGGCGTCCACCTGCTCATCGAGAAACCCATCACCGACGCGGCCGAGAGCGCCGCCGAACTCGGCAAGCTCGCGGCCGCGAAGGGCGTTGTCCTCCAGGTCGGGCATCTCGAGCGGTTCTCGTCCGCGACCCTCGCCCTGGAAAGCCGCATTTCGCGCCCGCTCTACATCGATTCGCAGCGCGTCGCGCCCTACAAGCCGCGGGGCACGGACGTCAACGTCATCCTCGACGTGATGATCCACGATATCGATCTCATCCTCGCGCTCGTGAAATCCCCCATTCTCTCGATCGACGCCGCAGGCACGCCGGTCATCTCACCCTTGGAAGACATCGCCAATGCCCGCGTGCGCTTTGCCAACGGCTGTGTCGCGAACATCACCGCGAGCCGCGTCAGCGTGAAGACCGAACGGAAGATGCGAATCTTTCAACCGGACAGCTACATCGTTGTCGATTTTTCCGCGCGCAACCTCTCGATCATGACGAAGGGCGCGGGCGTCGCGCCAAGCGGTCTGCCCAACATCACGATCGAACAGGAAACCTATGAGGAGAGCGACGCGCTCGAACGCGAAATCGCCGCCTTCGTCCAGGCCGTCGCCAACAACGCCCCGCCACTCGTCTCCGGCGAGGATGGCCTGCGCGCGCTTCAGGCCGCGATCATGATCAATCAGAGCCTCGAATCGCACCGCGAGTTCGTCCGGAGCACCGGCTATTTCGAGCCCGGCGCCTCCCCCGCGGTCTCCGGTGCCCCGGGCGAGAGCGACGGCTGAGGCTTAAGCGCGACGGCGAACGAGGCCGAGCAGCACTTCGGCCGCGCGCGCGCTCGGGGCCACGCCGTCGCTGCCCAGTTTCCGGGGGATCTCGCCGAACCCCTCGATCTGCGCGCGCCGCTCCTCGGGCTCCTCGATCAGCCGGGCGAGCGCGTCGGCGATTCGCTCGGGCGTGCAGGCCTGCTGCAACAGCTCCGGCACGAGTGGGCGCTCGAGCAAGAGATTGACAAGCGAAACATGGGGCACGCGGATCAGGCGCCGGGCGATCAGGCCCGTGATCGGGTTCACCCGATAGGCGATGACCATGGGGACCTTCGCCAGGGCGAGCTCGAGCGTCACCGTGCCCGACTTGGCGAGCGCCGCCTCGCTGGCCGCAAAGGCGTCGTATTTCTCGCCCGCATCCCGGACGACGATCACAGGGAACGGCCAGTCCGCGACCGCCCGCTCGACCCTTCGAGCGACGGTATCGGCCACCGGCAAGACCACGACGAGCGAGGCGAGGCGCCGGGTGAGCCGCGCCATCGCCCGACCGAAGACGGGAAGCGTGCGCTCGACCTCCGTATGGCGGCTGCCGGGAAGAAGGCTCACGACCACGGCCTCAGGGCCGATCCCGTGGCGCGCGCGAAAGCCGGGACCATCGCCCCGATCGGCGCCCGCTTCGATGACCGGATGGCCCACGAAGCTGCAGGCGAGCCCGAACACCTCGAAGAAGGCGGGCTCGAACGGCAGGAGCGCCATGAGATGATCGATCCGCTGCGCGATCTTCTTGCCGCGCTCCGGCCGCCACGCCCAGAGCTGCGGCGCGACATAATGGACATGGAGGATCCTCGAGCCCCGGAGCCGTTGAGCGAGGCGAAAGGAAAAACCCGGCGAATCGATCGTGACCACCGCATCCGGTTCGAGGCGGCGGATCTCGGCGGCGGTTTGCCCCAGGCGACGAAGCAGCCTGGGCGCGTGGGGCAGGATTTCGACCAATCCCATGACCGCGAGCTCGCCCATGGGAAACAGGCTCGCCAGGCCCTCGGCCTCCATCAGCGGGCCGCCCACGCCCGCGAACCGAACGGGACCCCCGCCCGCCTGCTTGAGCGCGGTCATCAGCCGGGCCCCCAGGGCATCGCCCGAGGGCTCGCCCGCGACCATGAAAAGAAGCGGGCCATCGCCCTTCTCGCCAAGGGGGGGAATCTCCTGCGTTCGGTGTTCCCTACTCAATACTCAATTCGCGCCTCGCTTTGCGGACTGGGCTTGTGAAGCCCGGCAGCGCTGGTCATCTTATAGTGGAGAAAGCGCCGCCGCAGGAAACCCTTGACGATAGCCGATGCGCCGCCCCCAGCGGGCGAGGCGGCGGTTTGGTTAACCGCGTCTCGAGGCGCATCGCGCGGTGCCGATTTCCGCTCGCTGCGTGCGGAAAATCGTGTTAGGCAGATTCCTGATGATCGGAATACGGCAAGCCGCTCGGGATGACGCCTTGGCGATCGCCGAGGTCGAGGTCGAAACATGGCGCGCGACCTACGCCGGCATCATTCCCCATGCGGTGCTTCTGCGCATGTCGCGGAAACGCTCGGCGGCGCGCTGGAGGCGGAGGCTCAAGGAGCCCGGCGAGCGCCGCTTCGTGCGGATCGCCGAGGATGCGGAAGGCGGCGTCATTGGCTTCGGAACCTGTGGCTGCGCGGACACGTTGGAGCTCGATTACGAAGGCGAGATCTACGAGCTCTACGTCCATCCCGACCATCAAAACGGCGGCGTCGGCCGGAGTCTGTTGCATGTGCTCTTCCAGACGCTTTTAAGCCACGGCAGGCGTTCCGCCCTCATCTGGGTGTTGGCGGAAAACCCTTCGCGCTTCTTCTACGAAGCGATGGGTGGGCGGCGCGTCGCGGTGCGTAACGAGTGCCTCTTCGGTGCGGGCCTGAGCGAAACCGCCTATGGTTGGCCGAACCTCGAACGAGCGCTCGCCGAGGCGGACCACAGCGTCCCCATTGAGCGCAGGTGATCGATGGTTGGGCCGATACCAGGCGATATAGATAAGCGACTTCGATGAACGAAACCGAGTTTGCCACATCGGCCGAACAGATGGTCCTCGAAATCGAGGTCCACGCGCGATTGACGGCCGCCGAAACGGGCAAGAAGTCGTTCAGCGGCCCGGTGATGGAAGCCATCGGCAAGGTGCCGCGCCACGAGTTCGTTCCTGTCGAGCTTCAGTCCTATGCCTATCTCAACCGGCCGCTTCCCATCGGCTACGGCAAGACCATTTCGCAGCCCTTCATCGTCGCGCTCATGACGGATCTTCTCCGGCTGGGCGAAGACGACGTCGTGCTCGAGATCGGCACGGGCCTCGGCTATCAAGCGGCGATCCTCGCGCAGCTTGCGCGGCAAGTTTACAGCGTCGAAATCGTCGAGGAGCTCGAGGCCGAAGCGCGCAAGCGGCTCAAGCGTCAGCGCTATGCGAACGTCGAAACGCGGCTCGCGAATGGCTGTTACGGCTGGCCGGAACACGCGCCCTTCGACGCCATCATGGTCACCGCGGCCCCGGACCTCATACCCCCGGCGCTGATCCAGCAGTTGAAAGCGGGGGGGCGGATGATGATTCCGACGGGCGCATCGCTCGAAACACAGCAGCTCATGCTGGTGGAAAAGGATGCGGCCGGCAAAACCACCGTCCGAGAGCTGCTGCCCGTGCGCTTCACCTCGTTGATCATGGAGGAAGATGACATGATGGACGAGGAGGACGAGGAGGATGCCTTCGAGGAAATCGCGGAAGACGACGAGCTCGAAGAAACGTTCGACGAGGAGGACGAGACAGACGAGGAGTGATCAGAGCCCTACCGATCACCCCGCTGATCCCGAGGACAACGAATGAACAGCCGAATCCTCGGCTTCGACAACCGCCTGATGCCGGACGACTTTGTTCCCTTCGAATGGGACGCCGAGCGCCGGGAGCGTTACCTGCTGCGCCCGGAGGTCGCCTGGCCGAAATCGGTCGACACCATGATCTGGCCGTCGCTCTTCACCTTCACCCAGTATCGCGAGACGTGGCACGAGCAGCTGCCGACGAAACGGATCGAGGTGGAACCCGCCGACCTCTGGCACAGCGCGCTCCGGCTTTGGCACGACTATGGCGCGATGACGGAGATGCTCGACGAACGCGGGAGCGAAGGCGTGCCGCTCAAGATCGAGCTGCTCACGGAAACACCCGTCGAGGAGGACGAGTTCTGGAAATTCCTGGCCGTGATGCCGGAGCTCGACGAGGCCGGAACGCCCGCCTGGACGCCGTTGGGATATGACCTGGCGGACGGCGCCTTTATCAGCGGGCTCGCCAATTGCGGCTATCTGGGAGCGGA
>JAPUJA010000288.1 GCA_027296525.1 Pseudomonadota bacterium
CGGGCGTTCGGGAGCGGGCTCGCACGTCTCTCGAGTGCGAAGCGAGGATGTCTAAAGGAATGCGGAGCGAAGCGGGCTTGGCCTAAATTTTTGAGCCAAATGGTCGGCCAAGTGGTCGGAGTGAGTGGATTCGAACCACCGGCCCCCGCCTCCCGAAGACGGTGCTCTACCAGGCTGAGCTACACTCCGAGCCCTTCGAGGTTATAGCCTCGCCCCCCCTGACCGGCAAGCGGCGCCGTGCTCGCCGGAGCTTGGAGCCGCTTCCGATCACTTTGAAACGGCTCCAAGCCGCGACCGCGGCCCGGCGCTTGACGGCCGGCCCTCAGCCGAGCGGTGCGCCAAAGGCGTTACCCACGTCGGCGACATGACCTGAGAGCGACTTCCATCCGCATGGAAATCGCTCTAATGCGCCCGCTGAACGGCGAAATCGACCGCTTCGATGAGCGCGTCTTTGGCGCGCCCGGAGGCGAAGATCCCGAGCGCGTCGCGCGCGACGGCACCGTAATGGCGCGCGCGTTCCACCGTGTCCGCGAGCGCGCCGTGGCGTTCCATCAGCGCGATGGCGCGGGCGAGATCGCCGTCGCGCTGATCGCCCTCTTCGAACGCGCGGCGCCAGAAGCGACGCTCGTCCTCGTCGCCCCGCCGGTAGGCGAGCACGATGGGGAGGGTCATCTTGCCCTCCCGAAAATCGTCGCCGATGGTCTTGCCGAGCGTCGCCTGGCGGGCCGAATAGTCGAGGGCGTCATCGACGAGCTGAAAGGCGATGCCGATGTTCCGTCCGTAGATCTCGAGCGCCTTCTCCTCCACCACCGGCCGCTCGGCCACGATCGCGCCGAGTTGGCAGGCCGCCGTGAAGAGCTTGGCGGTCTTCGCGGTGATCACCTCGAGATATTCGGCCTCGCTCGTCTCGGTGTTGTTCGAGGTCGTGAGCTGCATCACCTCGCCTTCGGCGATCACGACGGAGGCCCCGGCCAGGATCTCGAGGACCCGAAGCGAACCGTCTTCGACCATCAGGCTGAAGGCGCGGCTGAGCAGAAAATCACCGACGAGCACGCTCGACTTGTTGCCCCAGAGCGCGTTCGCCGAGGCGTCGCCGCGCCTGAGGTCGCTTCCGTCCACGACATCGTCGTGCAGGAGCGTTGCCGTGTGGAAGAACTCGATGCACGCCGCGAGCCCGATATGGCGCCGGCCCGAATAGCCGCAGAGCTTCGCCGCGCCCAGAGTGAGCATCGGGCGAAGCCGCTTGCCGCCGGCGCCGATGATATGTCCCGCGAGCTCCGGGATGAGCGGCACGCCGCTCTCCATGCGGGTCACGATCTCTCGGTTGACCTCCGCGAGATCCTCCGCCACGAGCGCCTGGAGCGTCTCGAGGCTCGGTTCATGCGCACGTTTGCGGCCGGCTTCGAAAGGCACCGTGACGCCCAACTCCCACCCCCCTGCGGTTGCACCGGGTCTTCGTCTGCGGGAAAACCATTAACGCCGAAGACCCCAGAAAGTCTATCATGGCTCGGATAGGAGCGAAATCACGCCATGATCGAGTTGTTACGCAACAGCGACGCCGTGAAACTTTCCTGGTTGACGGCGGTTCTTGCGGGCGAGGGCATCGAGGCCGTCCTGCTCGACCAGCATATGAGCGTCTTCGCGCCCGCCATTTCCCAACGGCTCGTGGTCCGGAACGAAGACGCCGCGCGTGCCCGCCGTCTGCTCGAGGAGCTTGGAGAGCTCGATGGCGCTGCGTAACGACGTAACCGAAGACACCCTGCTCGGCGGCAAAGTGATCCTGCGCCAGCCGGTGAGCGGCTACCGCGCCGCGATCGATCCGGTCCTGCTCGCGGCGGCGATCCCGGCGCGCGAGGGCGACTGGGTGCTCGACATCGGCACCGGCGTGGGCGCGGCGGCCCTATGCCTCGCCCGGCGGGTGGCGGGCTGTCGCGTGGTCGGCCTCGAGGTGCAACGCGAGCTCGTGCATATCGCGACCGAGAACATCGTGCTCAACGGCTTCACGGGGCGGGTCGACATCATGACCGGGGATCTCGCCCGGCCGCCGCCCCGGCTCGCGCCCGGGAGCTACGATCAGGTGATGGCCAACCCGCCCTACCTCGACCCGGCGGCCAACGACCTCTCGCCCTATCCGGGCAAGCGAACCGCGACGGCGGAGGGGGCGCTTGGGCTCGCGGGCTGGATCGAGCGCTGCCTGTCGATGGCGCGGCCCGGCGGTTGGCTCACCCTCATCCAGCGCTCCGACCGGCTCGACGCCCTCCTCGATCTCTTGACCAAGCGCGCGGGCGACATAACGATCTTCCCGCTCTGGCCGTTCGACCCCTTCGACCGTGCTATCGCCAAGCCCGCGGCGCGGGTCATCGTTCGCGCGCGGGTGGGGTCGCACGCGCCGATCAAGCTCCTGGGCGGCATGGTGCTGCACGAGCCGGACGGCAGCTACAGCCGGGCCGCGGAGGACGTCCTGCGCGAAGGCGCCGCGCTTGCCTTCAACGGGCCGGGCGAAGGTTAGGCGGAGGCGATCGGTTGAACGTCCAGCAGCTGCTCTCGCTCGTCACCTTTCGCCCCCCTCGGCCCCGGGTCGCCGTTCTCCGCCTGGCCGGGGTGATCGGCCCGCTCGCCCCGATCCGGGGCGGGATCAACATGGCGAACACCGCCGACTTGATCGAGCGCGCCTTTCGTCTTTCGGGGCTCTCGGCGGTTGCGCTCGCGATCAATTCGCCGGGGGGCGCGGCGGCCCAGTCGGCCTTGATCGCGAAGCACATTCGTGACCTGGCCGACGAGAAGGGCATTCCCGTCTTCGCGTTCGTCGAGGATGTCGCCGCCTCAGGCGGCTACTGGCTCGCCTGTGCGGCCGACGAGATACATGTCGATGAGAACTCGATTGTGGGCAGCATCGGCGTCATTTCGTCGGGCTTCGGTTTCGCCGAGGCGATCGGGCGGCTCGGCATCGAACGGCGTATCCACACCCAGGGCGCGAAGAAGTCGTTGCTCGACCCGTTTCGTCCCGAGAGCGCCGAGGATTTGGAGCGCCTCACCGGCCTCCAGACCGAGATCCACGCCAACTTCAAGGAGGCCGTGCGCCGGCGCCGGGGCGAGAGGCTCAAGCTCGCCGAGAAGGAGCTTTTCAGCGGCGAGGTCTGGACCGGGCGGCGCGCCGTCGAGCTCGGCCTCGCCGACGGCGTGGGCGACATGCGCGCGGTGATGCGCGCACGCTTCGGCGACAAGGTCCAGTTTCGCCGCATCGCTCCGGCGCGCGGCTGGCTGCGCCGGCGGGCGGGGCTCGAAGCGCCCGCGCCCGCGGAATGGGCCGACGCGTTAGTGGGGGGGTTGGTTGCCCGCGCCCTGTGGAATCGTTACGGTCTTTGAGTTGGATGCCCGCTCGGAGCCCCGATGATCGGTAAGATTCTCGTTCTCGCGGCGATCATCGTGATCGTTCTATTCGGCTACAAGATGATCGCCCGGTTGAAGGGCGCGAATCCATCGAGCCGCGTCAAGGACTCATCCGGCACGGACTCGTCCGACACGGACTTATCCGATTCCGAATCGAGCGGGCGGATCGAAGGCGAGGAGATGATCACCTGCGCCGTCTGCGGCAGTTACGTCTCCGCCGAGCGGCCCGGTTCCTGCGGGCGCGGCGATTGCCCCTACTGACGGGCGCCTGCCGTTGACCCGGTCGGGGCCGGAGACTATTTTCGCAGTGCAGCATCGGGATCTCGGACAGAAACGTCGATGGGCCAGTCGCCGGGGGGCTCTTCCTTTCAGGGCCTCATTCTCAAATTGCAAGCTTTTTGGGCCGCTCGAGGCTGCGTCATCCTCCAGCCTTACGATCTGGAAGTCGGCGCGGGCACCTTTCATCCGGCGACCACGCTTCGAAGCCTGGGGCCCGAGCCCTGGAAGGCGGCCTATGTGCAACCCTCTCGGCGGCCCAAGGACGGGCGCTATGGGGAGAATCCGAACCGGCTCCAGCACTACTACCAGTTCCAGGTGATCCTGAAACCCTCGCCCGACGACATCCAGGAAGCCTACCTCGAAAGCCTCGAGGCCCTCGGCATCGACCCGAAGCGCCACGACATCCGCTTCGTCGAGGACGACTGGGAGAGCCCGACGCTCGGCGCCTGGGGGCTCGGCTGGGAGGTCTGGTGCGACGGCATGGAGATCACCCAATTCACCTACTTCCAGCAGGTCGGCGGGATCGACTGCGATCCGGCATCGGGCGAGCTCACCTATGGGCTCGAGCGGCTCGCCATGTATGTCCAAGGGGTGGACAACGTGTTTGATCTGAACTGGAACGGGGTCGAAGGCGAGGGGCGGGTCACCTATGGCGATGTCTTCAAGCAGTCGGAGCGCGAGTTCTCGGTCTACAATTTCGAGCGGGCGAATTCGGAGATCCTCTTCCGCCATTTCGACGACGCCGAATCCGAATGCACCGCCCTGCTCGCGGCCGATCTGCCGCTTCCGGCCTACGATCAGTGCCTGAAGGCAAGCCACCTGTTCAACCTGCTCGACGCCCGCGGGCTCATCAGCGTGACCGAGCGGGCGGCCTATATCGGGCGGGTGCGCGCGCTCGCCAAGGGCTGTTGCGAGGCCTGGCTCGCGAGCCGGCAAGAGGGAAGGTAGCCCGTGCCCGAGCTTCTTCTCGAGCTCCTGTCGGAAGAGATCCCGGCGCGCATGCAGGCCAAGGCGGCGGAGGATCTCAAGCGCCTCGTCACCGAGCGCCTAAAGGAAGCGGGGCTGGAATGTTCGGACGCGCGGGCCTTCGCGACACCCCGCCGGCTCACGCTGGTGGTGGACGGCCTGCCCAAGCAGACGCCGGCCAGATCAGGCGAGAAACGAGGGCCTAGCCACGACGCTTCGTTGCCCGCCTTGCGAGGTTTCGCGCATAGCGTTGATCTTCCCCCACAGGCTATCTCACGATTTGAGAGCTTGCGCGTAGGCGAACGAGTTTCGTTTGACGATAACCCGGAACTCAAACTGAGCATCGAAGTCCGAGATACAAAACGCGGCGCGTACTTTTTTGCGATTGTTACATCCGAAGGAAAAGTCACTCGAGATTTATTGCCTGACCTAATTCGTTCTGCCATCCAGGATTTTGCCTGGCCGAAATCGATGCGCTGGAAGGAAGGGCAAACGCAAGGTTGGGTTCGCCCGCTGCACGGCATTCTAGCAATTTTCGACGGCAAGAAATTGGATCTTGAGTACAACTTGATCCATATCCCGGCGGTTGCGGCTCATCCGAGTGAAGACAACACCATCTTTGCCAGCAACGAGACCGCCGGCCATCGCTTTCTTGCCCCCGAGCGCTTTGAGGTGAAAGGCTTCGAGGATTACCGGGAGAAGCTGGAGAAAGCGTATGTGGTCCTCGACGGGGCGGAGCGGGAGAAGATTATCCGCGAACGGGCCGAAAAGCGCGCGGCCGAGGAAGGGCTCACCTTGAAGCCCGACGACGCGCTGGTGGCCGAGAACGCCGGCATGGTCGAGTGGCCCGTCGTATTGATGGGCAAGATCGGCGAAAGCTTCATGGACCTCCCGCCCGAGGTTCTTACGACGGCGATGCGCGCGCATCAGAAATATTTCAGCCTGATCGATAAGCACGGAAAGCTCGCACCGCGCTTCATTCTGGTTTCCAACATCGAGACCAAGGACAAGGGCAAGACCATCGTCGCGGGCAACGAGCGGGTGCTCCGCGCGCGCCTCGCGGACGCGAAGTTCTTTTGGGATCAGGACCGGAAGGAGAGCCTGGCGAGCCGGGCCCCGGCGCTCCGTCAGATCGTGTTCCACGCGAAGCTGGGTTCGCTCGACGAGAAAATCGACCGCGTGCAGGCCCTGGCCGT
Organism: Pseudomonadota bacterium; assembly: GCA_027296525.1. GTDB lineage: Bacteria > Pseudomonadota > Alphaproteobacteria > UBA828 > JAPUJA01 > JAPUJA01. The sequence goes on from JAPUJA010000288.1 coordinate 5,832, forward strand.
CGAGATTGCCGCTCACGTTCCCGGGGCGGGCAAGGACCAGGTGCGCTCGGCGGCGCGGCTCTGCAAGGCCGATCTCACCACCGGCATGGTCGGCGAGTTCCCCGATCTGCAAGGCGTCATGGGACGCTACTACGCCCTCCATGACGGCGAGGCTGCGGAGGTCGCGGACGCGATCGGGGAGCATTACGCGCCCCGGGGACCGCGCGACCGTTGCCCCTCGGCGCCCGTCTCGGTTGCGCTCGCTTTGGCCGATAAGATCGACAGCCTCGTCGGCTTCTTTGCAATCGGGGAGAAACCGACGGGCTCGAAGGACCCCTTCGCGCTCCGCCGCGCCGCCCTCGGCGTCATTCGGCTGGTCCTGGAAAATCGTCTCAGAGTGCCTTTAGCCGGGGTCTTTGATATTGCTTTCTCTTTTTACGATGAAGGTGTTCTCAAGGATCTGTGGGTCAGAAATGTGAGTGTCCACTCGCCAAAAGAGTGGATCGAAGAAATGGAATATTACGCAAAACTGTTTAAGGGTTATAGGAAAGACGGCATCCACTCAATCCTCCTCGATTTTCTTACTGATCGTCTTAAGGTGCATCTGCGGGACAAAGGGGTGCGTCACGATTTGATTGCAGCCATATTTTCGGAAGTGCGCACTGGTGTGCAGGAAGACGACCTTCTGAGAGTTGTAGAGAAAGCAAAAGCGCTCTCTGCCTATTTAGACACGCCGCAAGGCCAGGATTTGCTCACCGCCTATCGCCGGGCAAGCAATATTGTTCGGGATGAACGAGGAAAGGATTGGGTGGACGATATGAGCTCAGTAGATCCCAAGTTTTTACAGGAAAAAGAGGAAAAAAATCTTCATGCTTCTTTGACTGCTATTGAGCGAGTGCGAGGGATTGATGAGTTGGGTATCGAATATTTCGTCAACCATTTAAACCATCTTTCCTCTCTCCGCGACCCGATCGACAGTTTTTTTGATCATGTTCGGGTCAATGTAGATGATTCAAAACTCCGTAATAACCGGCTCACGTTGCTAAATGAGATTCGCCTAACTCTCGACGCCGTTGCGGACTTCTCGAAAATTGAAGGCTGATACTCCCATGGCGAAGCACGTCTACAGCTTCGGCGACGGTCGGGCGGAAGGATCCGCCTCGGAGCGCGACTTGCTCGGCGGCAAGGGCGCGAACCTGGCCGAAATGTGCAATCTCGGTCTGCCGGTTCCGCCGGGCTTTACGATCACCGCCGAGGTCTGCCGCGCCTATTACGCGAACGCCAAGAGCTACCCCGAGGGCCTGAAGGTCGAGGCGACCGACGCTCTCCGCCGCCTGGAGGCGCAGGTCGGCGCAAGCTTTGGCGACGCCGGGCGCCCGCTCCTCGTCTCCGTGCGCTCCGGTGCCCGCGCCTCCATGCCGGGGATGATGGAAACGGTGCTCAACCTCGGCCTCAACGACGAAACGGTGGAAGGGCTCGCGCGTCAATCGAAGGACGCGCGCTTCGCCTTCGACAGTTACCGGCGTTTTATCCAGATGTACGGCGACGTCGTGCTTGGCGTCGAGCACCACGAATTCGAGGAGGCGCTCGCGCGCTACAAGGAGACGCGGGGCTTGCGCTGGGACACGGAGCTCACCGAGGACGACTGGCGCGAGATCGTGTCTCTTTATCGTGATCTGGTCGAAGAGCGCTTGGGCCGGCCGTTCCCCCAGGATGTCGATGAGCAGCTTTGGGGCGCGATCGGCGCCGTGTTCGATTCCTGGATGAACCGACGCGCGATCACCTACCGCCAGCTCCACGGCATGCCCGACAGCTCGGGCACGGCGGTCAGCGTCCAGGCCATGGTGTTCGGCAATATGGGCGATGGTTGCGCCACCGGCGTGGCGTTCACCCGCAATCCGTCGACCGGCGAGAAGCTCCCGTTCGGCGAGTATCTCCTCAACGCTCAAGGGGAAGACGTCGTCGCCGGGATTCGTACGCCCCATCCCTTGACCCGCCACGAGACCGCGCAAGGGTCCGAGCTCGTCAGTTTCGAGGAGGCGATGCCCGAGATCTACGGCGAGCTTGTCAAGGTCTTCGAGCTGCTCGAGTCCCACTACCGCGACATGCAGGACATCGAATTTACCGTGCAATGCGGCAAACTCTGGATGCTTCAAACCCGTGTGGGCAAACGCACGGTGCAAGCCGCGCTTAAGATTGCGGTGGCAATGGTTGCCGAAGGGGTCATCGGGCGCGAGGAAGCCGTGCGGCGTATCGATCCGGATCGGCTCGAGCAGCTGCTCCATCCGGGTCTCGATCCTTCGGCGCCGCGCGAGGTCATCGCCCGCGGGCTACCGGCATCGCCCGGAGCGGCGACCGGCGCAGTCGTGTTCAGTTCCGATGACGCGCGCGAGCGCGCCGCCCGCGGCGACGCGGTCATCTTGGTGCGCACGGAGACGAGCCCCGAGGACATCCATGGGATGCACGCCGCGCGCGGCATACTGACCAGCCGCGGCGGCATGACGAGCCATGCGGCGGTGGTCGCTCGGGGCATGGGTCGAGCCTGCGTCTCCGGCGCGAGCGCCGTGCGGATCGATCACGAGGCCCGCCTGTTCACGGCGGGCAACGATCAGGTGCTCGAGGGCGAGGTCATCACGATCGACGGCTCGACGGGCGAGGTCATGCGGGGCGAGGTGCCCATGGTGGTACCCGAGCTCTCGGGCGATTTCCGGGTCTTGATGGGGTGGGCCGATTCGTTTCGGACCCTGATCGTGCGCGCCAATGCTGAGACACCCCCCGACGCCGAGACGGCGCTCAGCTTCGGGGCCGAGGGGATCGGCCTGTGCCGCACCGAGCATATGTTCTTCGAGGAGAACCGGATCGTTGCCATCCGCGAGATGATCCTCGCCGAGGACGAGCCCGGCCGGTGCCGCGCGCTCGACAAGCTGTTACCGATGCAACGGGCCGATTTCGTCGAGCTCTTCCGCATCATGGCCGGTCACCCTGTGACCATCCGGCTGCTCGACCCGCCGCTTCACGAGTTCTTACCCAAGTTGGATGACGAGATCGCTGACTTTGCGAGCGATACCGGCATCGATCCGCGGCGGCTGCGTCTCAGGATCGCGCAGCTGCAGGAGGTCAATCCGATGCTGGGGCATCGCGGCTGTCGCTTGGGGATCAGCTATCCCGAGATCTACGAAATGCAGGTGCGCGCCGTCTTCGAAGCGGCGATCGATGTGGGCGCGGAGCTCGACCAGACGGTCGTGCCCGAGATCATGATCCCCCTCGTGGCATCGAGGAATGAATTCGACTTGATGAAAGCGTTGGTCGAGCGCGTGGCCGATCGCGTGGCGCAAGACAACTCGGCTGAGCTTCACTATCTCGTGGGCACGATGATCGAGCTCCCGCGCGCCGCGCTGTGTGCGCATTCGATCGCGGAGGCCGCGGAGTTCTTCAGCTTCGGAACGAACGATCTGACACAAACCACCTTCGGCATTTCCCGGGACGACGCCACGAGCTTCCTCGATACCTACACGCGGCGCCGAATTTTCGAGGCCGACCCGTTCGTGAGCCTGGATCAAGAAGGCGTCGGAAGGCTTATGCGCCTGGCTGTCGAGGAGGGGCGCGCCGCGCGACCCGATCTCCATCTCGGGATCTGCGGCGAACATGGCGGGGATCCGGCCTCGATTCGGTTCTGCCAGGGGCTCAAGCTCGATTATGTTTCCTGCTCGCCTTATCGGGTGCCCATCGCGCGGCTCGCGGCGGCCCAGGCCGCCCTCGAGGAGGCCGAATGAGCCTCGTTAGCGGCCCGCTTTGAATCGTTCGGGCGCGCGCGCCGCTCGAGAACCCTCAGAAGCGCGCCCAGTCGGGCTTGATGGCGCGGAGCCGGGCCCCGCCCGCAACGAGGTCGCTGTCCTCGTCTTTTGCCTTGGCCACCTGATCGAGACGGAGAAGCGCGAGGCCGAGCCCATCGAGGCCGCTGCGCATCTCGCCGGCCTTACGCTCGCCGAGCCTGATCGGGGTTCCCGGCGGCGGCAGGGGGCCGTCGATCTCGACCCGAAAAAGACGCTTTCGAATGAGGGCACGGTGCTTGGTGCGTGCCGTGAGTTCCTGGCCAATGAAGCAGCCCTTCTCGAAATCGATGCCGTTGAGCTCCTCCAGGCCGTTCTCGAGCAGGATCGCCTTCTCGACGGCCATGTCGCGGCTTCCGTCGGGAACCCCGCAGGAGAGCCGCAGGTGCTCGTAATCCTCCGGGCTCCCGGCGACGAAACCCGCCGCTTCCACCGCGCCAAGGCCCGCCGCCTTGGGGAGAAGCGCCCGCCCGCCCAGCTCGACAAGGCGCGGATCGATATAGACGACGCCGCCGTCCAACGGGCGCGCGGCGCCTTCGCGTTCCGCGAGCTCGAGGGCGTCCGCGGTGCCGGGGCCGAAGAGCGCAACCGGCGTATACTCCGCCGAGGCGTCGGTGAGCTCGACCCGGCTGCGCAGCCGATAGGTCATGAGGCGCTTGAAGAGGTCGCCAAGCCGGGTCGCCTCACAGTCGAAGAGCAGCGTCCCGTCCCGCGCCGTGATGAAAAAATCGGAGAGAAACTTGCCTTGGGGCGTGAGAAATGCGGCGTAAATCGCCTGCTCGGCTGTGAGCTTTCCGATATCGTTGGATATCATGCCCTGGAGGAAGGGACGCGCGTCGGGGCCCTCGACCCGCAGCACGCCGCGCCCTTCGAGGATCACATAACGTCGCTCGCTCATGGCATCAGGATACCGCCGTTCGACCGTGTTTCTCCAGGATTCCATAGTGCAGAGGCCCGGGCTTGGCAAGGTGGCACCTCTGGCAAAGCTCAAACGGTGGCGATATAAGCGTCTCGGCGGAGAAATTTGGACATGCTGATCACCCTGATTGACGACTCGATACCCTTCGATGGGGCGAGTCCGTCCCGCGAGGCCCTGGGCGGGGCCGAGAAGGCCTTCGTGAGCCTCACCTCGGCGATCGCTCGGCGTGGCCATGTGGTGCGCGCGATCACGCGCACGAGCGTGGCGGCGGCGATCGATAAGGTGAGCTGGCTGCCCTGGGAGGGCCGCCGGCCGTCCATCACCGAGGTGCTGATCGCCTTCCGCAAGCCCGTGCTCCTCAACGCCATACCGGCGACCAAGCGCAAGGTCTTTTGGTTCACGCGGCCGGCCGATTTTTTGCTTCGGGCGCCGGCTGAGCAGCTGATCTCCCGTGCTGAACCGCAGCTCGTTTTCGCGGGCCGTGCCCATCGCGAGACCTATGAGGGCGATGCACCCCGGCTTGCGCGCGTCATTCCGTTTGGCGTGCGCGAGGAGTATCTGAACTGCGATCAGATGGCGCCCTCCAACCCGCCGGTGGCGGTCGTGACTACCCACCCTTTGTATGGGACGGACTGGCTCGTCGGTCTCTGGACCGATCGCATCGCGCCGGCGGTGCCCGGGGCGGAGCTTCACATCTACTCCGCCTCCTTCGCCGCCGCCGATCGGGGCGGCGAGATCGCCGAGAACCTCAGGCCGATCTATGAGAAGGTGAAGGCGGCGCGCGAGAAAGGCGCGCGCATTCGCGATCCGGCCCCCGATCTCGCCATGGCCGAGGTCTACCGGACGGCGCGCGTCCATCTCTATCCCGGGTCCGAATCCGAGATGCTCGGCTCGACACTCGCGGAATCGCAAGCTTGCGGCCTGCCCGCGGTGGCGCGCCCGCTGGGCGCGGCGCCTGAACGGATCATCGACGGCGAGACCGGCTACACCGTCGGCGAGGACGAAGACTTCGCCCAGCGCGCGATCGAGTTGCTCGGCGATGATGCCGCATTCGATAAGCTGAGCCGCGAGGCGCGGCTGCGCCAGCGCAGCCGCGGCTGGGACAAGGTCGCGGGCGAATTCGAGGTGCTCTACCGGTGAGGATTCTGTTCGTCACCTCGACGCGGATCGGCGATGCGGTGCTCTCGACGGGTCTGCTCCGCCATCTGATCGAGCGCTATCCGCAGGCGCGCTTCACGATCGCCTGCGGGGCCCAAGCCGCGCCGCTCTTCGCCGCCATGCCCAACGCCGAGCGGGTTATCGTGCTCGTCAAACGGACCCGCGGCGGACATTGGTTTAAGCTTTGGGTGAGCACGGTCGCGACCTATTGGCATCTCGTCGTGGACCTGCGTGCATCGGCTCTCGCCTATCTCCTGGCGACGCGTCACCGCATGGTGCTGCGCGATCGCGGTGAACGGGTGCATCGTGTGGTGGGCCTCGCCCGGCTCGCGGGTCTCACGAACATCCCCTCGCCCCGGCTCTGGACGGCGCCCAAGCAGGACGCACGAGCCCTGGCGCTCGTGCCTAACGGCGCGCCCTTGCTGGCGCTTGGGCCCGCGGCCAATTGGCCCGGCAAGCAGTGGCCGGCCTCGCGCTTCGCCGAGCTCGCGGAACGTCTGACCGGGCCCGAGGGCATCCTGCCGGGGGCGCGGATCGTCCTGCTGGGCGGCGCGGGCGAGCGTGAGTCGGTCAAACCGTTGCTCGCGACCATCCCCGGCGATCGGCGGATCGATCTGATGGGTGGAACGGATCTCTTGACGGCCTATGCCGTGCTCAAACGCGCCGATTTCTATGTCGGCAACGATTCAGGGCTGATGCATCTGGCGGCGGCGGCCGGTTGCCCCACGCTCGGTCTTTTCGGTCCGAGCCGTGAGGAGCATTACGCGCCCTGGGGCGAGCGGACCGCGGTGGTGCGTACCGAACGGTCCTACGATGAGCTCGTCGGCGCGCCCGATTACGACTATCGCACGAAGGAAAGCCTGATGGACAGTCTGAGCGTCGACGCGGCCAATGCGGCCGCGCGTGAGCTCTGGGTGCGCTGTCGGGCCGATCACTGATGGAGAGTGTCTCGGACGAACCCGCGCTTTCCGTGGTGGTGACGATCCATGACGAGGAGACGCAGCTTGAGGCCTGTCTCTCGCGCCTCGACTTTGCCGACGAGCTTGTTTTGGTGCTCGATCGGTGCACCGATGGCTCCAAGGAGATCGCGCTCCGATTCACCGAACGCCTGGTCGAAGGGGCCTGGGAGCTCGAAGGCCAGCGGCGCAACGCCGGGATCGATGCCGCGACCGGCGATTGGATCTTCGAAGTGGACGCCGACGAGAGGGTGCCCGAGGCCTTGGGGCGGGAAATCCGCGAGACGATCGCCCAAGCCGCCCCCGGGTATTTCCTCGTCCCGTTCGAGAACTATGTCGGCGGGCGGCTCGTGCGTTACGGTTGGGGTGGCTCCTGGGGCGTGATGGCGGCTCCCCGTCTGTTCTCGCGCGGCGCGAAGCGCTGGGGCGAGCAGAGGGTTCATCCCGCTCTTGCCCTCGAGGGCCGAAAGCGTTGGCTCAAGACGGCCGTGGTCCACCATGTGGATGCGAATGTGAGCGACATGCTGGAGCGCCTCGACCGCTATACCGAGTTGCGCGCCGCCGATCTGCGCGACGGGCGGGCGCGGATGTCGCCTTTCCCGTGGACGCTCCGACGCTCGCTCTCGCGTTTTCTCAAATGCTATCTCAGCCGCAAGGGCTACCGCGAAGGGCGCATGGGCTTCGCCATCGCGCTCATGGCGGCGCTCTACCCGCTCATCTCCCATCTGAAGGCGGAGCTCGACCCGCCGGCGGATGACTAGGCCGCTCTTGCGCCTCCTTCAGGCCATGGGAAGCGGAGGCTATGGCGGCGCGGAGGCGTTCTTCGAGCGGTTCGCACGCGCGTTTCATCGCGCCGGACTGGCCCAGCGCCTCCTTATCCGTCGTCACGGTGAGCGTGCGCGCAAACTTCGCGAGGCGGGCCTCGAGGTCGTCGAGCTCGACTTCGGCGGCCTGTTCGACTTGAGGACGGGCGCGCGCTTTCGCCGGAATGTCGCCGAGTTCGAGCCGGACCTCGTGATTACCTGGATGAACCGCGCGACGCGCTTTTGTCCGCGGGCGACGAGGCGGCGTCCCTTCGTCCACCTCGCGCGCCTCGGCGGCTATTACAACCTCAAATATTACCGGCGCTGCGATCATCTGATCGGCAACACCGAGGACATCGTCCGCTATCTGCGCGCCCAGGGTTGGCCGGAGGAGCGTGCCCATTACCTCCCCAACTTCGTCGATGCCGTGGCGGCGCCGCCGGTCGCGCGCGCACATCTCGAAACGCCTGAAAACGTGCCTTTGCTGCTCGCCCTCGGCCGGCTTCATCCGAGCAAGGCCTTCGATACGCTGATCGAGGCCTTGCCCGAGATAGCCGACGCTCATCTCTGGCTGGCGGGCGAGGGCCCGCAAAAGGGAGAGCTCGTAAAGCTCGCCGAGCGACGGGGTGTCGCGGATCGTGTGCGGTTTTTAGGTTGGCGGGCGGACGCGCCGGCGCTGTTCGCGGCGGCCGATCTCTGTGTCTGCCCCTCGCGGATCGAGCCGCTCGGCAATGTGGTGATCGAGGCCTGGGCGCATGGTGTGCCTGTCGTGGCGGCCGCGGGTGCGGGCCCGGCGGCGCTCATCGAGGACGGGCGGACCGGCCTTCTCGTGGCCATCGACGATCCCGCGGGCCTCGCGCGCGCGAGCAGGCGGGTGCTCGCGGATGCCGCCCTTTCGCGGCGCCTCGTCGTCGAGGGGCGCTCGGCGTTCGAGGCGGACTACACGGAAGACGCGGTGGTTGCGCGCTATCGCGCCTTTTTCGACCGGGTAACGGGCGAATGTGCGGCATCGCCGGGTTGATGACGGCCAACGGCGCGCGGTTTCCGGGCGAGGTGCTCGACGCGCTCGCCAGCGCGCTGCGCCACCGCGGGCCTGACGGTGAAGGCCGGCATCTGGGCGATGGCGTCGGGCTCATTCATCGACGGCTCGCGATCATCGACCTCGAAACCGGCGCCCAGCCGATGACCGATGCCGAGGGCGCCCAGCTCGTCGCGAACGCGGAGATCTACAACTACCGGGAACTTCGCGCCGCGTTCCCCGACACGCCGTTCGCCACCCAGTCCGACTGCGAGGTCGTACTGCCTCTCTACCGGCGTGACGGCGTCGATTTCGCGCGGAGCTTGCGTGGCATGTACGCGCTCGCGCTCGTCGATCGAGAGCGTCTCCTGCTCGCGCGCGATCCCTTCGGGATCAAGCCGCTTTACTATGCCGAGACGGCGAAAGGCTTTGCCTTCGCGTCGGAGCCCCAGGCCCTGATCGAGGCCGGGCTCGTCGCGGCGCGCGTCAACGCCCGGGCCCGCGAGGAGTTGCTCGAACTCCAGTTCACGACCGGCGCCGAGACGCTCTTCGAGGGGATCTTTCGCGTTCTTCCGGGCGAGACGCTCGTCGTCAGCCGGGGGCGAATCACCGAACGCCGCCACCTTCCGGCCTTGCCGTCCGGCGAGAGGGAGCGGCGACCCGGGGCTGAGACGCTCGAGGACCTCGATCGGGTGCTCGCGGAAAGCGTCGGCTTCCATCAGAGATCCGACGTTCCCTACGGCATGTTCCTCTCCGGAGGCATCGACAGTTCGGCCTTGCTCGCGGTCATGGCACGGCTGAACGAGCGGCCTGTGCGCGCCTTTACGGCTGGCTTTCCGGGGACATCCGCAGACGATGAGCGCGCCCGCGCCCGTCATGTCGCGCGTGCGCTGGGCGCCGAGCATATCGAGATCGAGGTCGATGAGACCGACTTCTGGACCCTGTTGCCCGAAATCGCCGCCGCGCTCGACGATCCGGTCGCCGATTACGCCGCTCTGCCCACCTACAAGCTTGCGCGCGAAGCCGGACGCGAGCTCAAGGTCGTGCTGTGCGGAGAGGGGGGGGACGAGCTCTTCGCGGGCTATGGCCGATACCGGCGCGCGATGCGTCCCCCGTGGCTCGGCGGAAGGCCGATGCGCCGACGCGGCTTCCTCGAGGGTCTCGGCGTCCTGCGGCGGGAGACGCGGGCCTGGCGCGAGGGTATCGAAAGGGCCGAGAGGGCGGCTTCGATGCCCGGCCGTTCGAGGCTTCAGGTCGCGCAGGCGCTCGACTGCGCCGACTGGCTCCCGCACGATCTGCTGATCAAGGTCGATCGTTGCCTCATGGCGCACGGGGTCGAGGGGCGCACGCCTTATCTCGATCCCGCCATCGCGCGCTTCGCCTATCCGTTGCCCGACAGGCTCAAGGTTCGGCGAGGCCTCGGTAAATGGCTCCTGCGCCGGTGGCTCGCCCGGACTCTTCCTGAGGCCGAGGCGTTCTCACGAAAGCGCGGATTCACCGTCCCGGTCGCCGAGTGGCTGACGCGGCGGGGAGACGAGCTCGCTCCGTTGATCGCGCGCTCGCCGGCCCTCGCCGAAATCTGCCGGCCGGAGGCGGTCGAGGCGCTTTTTCGGAAACCGGCGGTACGCGCTGGGCTGCCCGCCTGGAGCTTGCTCTTTTATGCGCTTTGGCACCGGCGCCATGTCGAAGGGCGCCGCTCGGGAGGGGACGTGTTCGAGGTGCTTTCAGAGTCGGCTTGAGGCCCTTGGGCCGCCGAGATCACTGCAGCTGAAGGACCCCGCGCAGGTTGGCGAATTCGTTCGGATGGATCAGCGGTTTGTCCGCGACGCGGACCGAATGGATCTTGCCGTCCAGGCTGGATTCCCAGAAGTCGAGGAAACGTTGAAGCACCGGATGTTTGGGCGCGAGATCGAGGTCTTGCCAGACAAAGCTTTGAAGCAACCGCGGATGGTCGGGCAGATGGTAGAGGATCTCGGCGGTGAACAGACTATAGCCCTTGAGGACGAGCTCGATTTTGTTCATCACGGTCTCCTTGGTCTCTCGAATTCGGCGGCGCGCGTCTCTCCACCCCCGGCGGGCTCCCTCGGCCCGGTCAAGCGCGCCATCGCATCGGCCAAAGCAATCGCCCATTTTACGCGCGCGGCTCCGGATCGTTCACCCACCGACGTCGGGCGGCCCAATCTCAAACCGGGGAGGTTAATGATTCGATAAATTTCCCACGAGGCGCGCGGACGATCGCCGTGACCCGCGTTATTCTGCCAAAGATTTTTGCTATTTCATGTAGTTAGAGGAAGTCATCCGCCATCCGTGCGGGGCCTGGGCGTGCTTTTCGGGTATGGCGGGAAGGCGTATAGTCCTCGCGATCCAGCCCTGGGAACGCGCGATGGCAAAGCCCGTCGAGATTCATTTTTCCGCCTGCCCCCACGACTGCCCGAGCACCTGTGCGCTGGAGGTCGAAAAGCTCGATGCCCGTACCATCGGGCGGATTCGGGGGGCCGCGGCGAACAGCTACACCGCGGGCGTGATCTGCGCCAAGGTCGCGCGCTATGCCGAGCGCGTGCACAGTGAGGGCCGGCTCACCCAACCGATGCGGCGCTCAGGCGCCAAGGGTGCCGGCCAATTCGAGCCCATCTCCTGGGACGAGGCGCTGGATCGCACCGCGGAGGCCTTCGCCGATGCCGAGCGCGCCGGGGGCGCCGAGTCCGTCTGGCCTTACTACTATGCCGGCACGATGGGTTTCGTTCAGCGCGACGGCATCAACCGCTTGCGCAACGTCAAGCGCTATTCGGGGCAGCACAGCACGATCTGCACGACCTTGGCTCAGAGCGGCTGGCTCGCGGGCACGGGCGCGCTCATGGGCTCCGATCCGCGCGAGATCACGGAATCCGATCTCGTCGTCATCTGGGGGACGAACGCGGCCCACACCCAGATCAACGTCATGACTCACACGACGCGTGCCCGCAAGGAGCGCAACGCGAAGATTGTCGTGATCGATCCCTACCGCAATGCGACCGCCGAAATCGCCGATATGCATCTGGCGCTCCGACCGGGCACGGACGGCGCGCTGGCCTGCGCCGTCATGCATGTTCTCTTCGAGGAGGGTTATGCGGACCGCGAGTACTTGGCGGCCTACACGGACCATCCGGACGAATTCGAGCGCCACCTCAAGACCCGAACGCCCGAGTGGGCCGCGGCGATCACGGGGCTCGAGCCACAGGAGAACATCGATTTCGCCCGGCTCTACGGCCGAACGAAGCGAAGCTTCGTGCGCGCGGGTTATGGCTTCACGCGCTCGCGCAACGGGGCGGTGAACATGCACGCGGTCTCTTGTCTCCCGGCGGTGACGGGCGCGTGGAAATACCGGGGCGGCGGCGGGTTCTTCTCCAACCACGCGATCTATCACTGGGACAGGACGCTCATCGAGGGGTTGGATGCGGTCGATCCCTCGATCCGCTGGCTCGATCAATCGCGCATCGGCCCGGTGCTCACGGGCGATCCGCACGACCTCGGCAAGGGACCGCCGATTTCGGCCATGCTCGTTCAAAACACCAATCCGGCGGTGGTGGCGCCCGAATCGCTTTTGGTGCGCCAAGGGCTCTTGCGCGAGGATCTTTTCCTCTGCGTGCACGAGCAGTTCATGACCGATACCGCGCGCTACGCCGACATTCTGCTGCCCGCGACGAGCTTCCTCGAACATGACGACATCTATCAACAGGGCGGAAGCTCGCACATCATCTTCGGGCCGAAGATCATCGAGCCCCTGGCGGAGTGCCGCAGCAACCACGAGGTCATCTGCGGCCTTGCCGAGCGCCTGGGCGCCGACCATCCGGGCTTTCGCATGTCCGAGCGCGAGCTCATCGACGCGTTGCTCAAGGCCTCCGGCTGGCCCGATCTCGAAACCCTCGAGCTCAATCGCTGGCATGACTGCGAGCCCGACTTCGAGACGGCGCATTTCCTGAAGGGCTTCGCCACGCCGGACAAGAAGTTTCGCTTCGCGCCCGACTGGTCATCGCTCCCCTTCCCCCGATGCGGACCTCAGAACGGTGTGTTGCCACGCTTCCCGGATCATTGGGAGGTCATCGACGCGGCCGACGACGAGCGCCCCTTCCGCCTCGTCACGGCGCCCGCGCGCAACTATCTCAACACGAGTTTCACGGAGACGCGGACCTCGATGAACAGGGAGGGCCGCCCGACGGTGATGGTGCATCCCGAGGATGCGCGCCGCTTGGAGATCGGCGAGGATGATCGGGTGCGGCTCGGCAACGGCCGGGGTTCCGTCGTGGTTCACGCCAAGCTGTTCGACGGCCTTCAGCCGGGTGTCCTGGTGGCCGAGAGCGTCTGGCCCAATTCGGCTTTCGAGGAACGCATCGGAATCAACGTGCTCACGGGCGCCGACCCGGGTGGGCCGGCCGGGGGCGCCGTGTTTCACGACACCGCCGTCTGGATGCGACCGGCTTAGCCGAGGCGCCTTCAGTAGTCGTAGGCCGGGACGCTCCGGGCGAGCCCGTCGAAG
>JAPUJA010000289.1 GCA_027296525.1 Pseudomonadota bacterium
CCGCGGATGAACTCGTCGCTCACGGCGGCCGATGCATCGCCCGTGGCCTTGTGACGCAGGCCGTTGGGCACCGCGAAGCTGCCGATCGCGTCCTCCGCCGAGGATCGCTGGCTGACGCGCCGGTCGGGGCCGACATAACTCGCGGTGACCACGAAGTCCTTGCGGTTGAAAATCATGTTTTCGATCCGCTCTGAGAGGAGCTGGACCGATATGGGCATGCCAATGATGTCGTCGGCGCCGGCGGTCATGGCCGAGCCGATGGTTCCGCCCATGGGCTGCCAAGTGTGCACGATGATGACCGGGAAGGGATTGCCGCCGAGCAGCCCCTGACGGATCTCTCGGACGATCTTGCAGACCCCGTCGCGATCGTGGTCGAGATCGAGGATCAGGAGGTCCGGCATCAGATCGGGGATCCTCCGGCGCGCGTTGTTCAGATCGCCGAAGTCCTCGATGGCTTGGAAGCCGATGCCGTGGAGGACATCCCGGATCGTGCGGCGCATGCCGACCGTGCCATTGAACAGCACGGCTCTGACGCCGGTGAGATCATACTCCTGCTTCATCGCGCTCATCCTCTAGAGGTTGCCCCAGTTGCTTTGAAACATCGCATCGGTTTCCGCGAAATTTTACCAAAATAATATATAGTAAAACTCCGTTCACTGAGATCGGAATACTACTCATTTTGGTTTAAAAAGTCAAGTTTAAAAAAGTAAATGAAGTATTGTTCTTCTAAATTCTTTCATTTTTAGTGTAAAACTTAGTGAATATTTTCTTTAGAGCGTGCTTTCATCGCATCCCGGGCATAAGTTCTTGTTAGGATTTGATTTTTCGCCCGGGCATCCGGTTCCGGCGCTCGAGGCCGGCGCCACCCCGGATGCCCGATCCGTGCTATAGGCCTGGCCATGGAGTGGTCTGATGAGGCCTTCGTGTTGGCGGTCAGGCCGCATGGCGAGAACGCCGCGGTTCTCACGGCGCTCACCCGTGACCACGGCCGCCACGCCGGTCTGGTCGCGGGCAGGAACTCCCTCGGCCAGCGGGGGATTCTCCTGCCGGGCAATGAGCTTAGGGTCCGCTGGCGGGCCCGGCTTGCCGAGCATCTGGGGCATTGGCGCTGCGAGCCGGCGCGCCTGCGGGCGGGCGGCCTGTTCGACGATGCGGCCCGCCTCGCGGGCTTGAGCGCGGCCTGCGCCCTGCTCGAAGGGGCGCTCGCCGAGCGTCAGCCCTATCCCGGCCTGTTCGCCTCGCTCACCCGGCTGCTGGACTCGCTCGGGGGCGGGTCGGCCTGGCTTGGCGGCTACGTCACCTGGGAGCTCAACCTTCTCCGCGAGCTTGGTTTCGGCCTCGATCTCACGGCCTGCGCGGCAACCGGGGCGGTCGAGGATCTCCGCTACGTCTCGCCGAAGACCGGCCGGGCGGTCTCGGGCGCGGCCGGTGCGCCCTATCGGGATAGGCTCTTGCCCCTGCCGGCCTTCCTGGTCGCGCGCGCGCGCAGGACCGGCGCCGTCGAGGCGAGCGTCGAGGAGATCCTCCAGGGCCTCGCCGTTACCGGCTATTTCCTCGAGCGGCACGTCTTCGCCGAGAAGGAACGCGCGCTTCCTCCGGCTCGCGACCGGCTTTTAGACTGTATCACTCGATACACCACAAGATCTTGTGGTATATAGCCGCCCCATGGCGAAGGTGGTGAAGAAGGCGCGGATCGCACCGGTCGAGTTTGCCGATGCGCTGGGCGAGCGCTACTTGGCCTACGCCCTCTCCACGATCATGTCGCGCTCGCTGCCTGACGTGCGCGATGGCCTCAAGCCCGTCCATCGGCGTCTGCTCTACGCCATGCGCGAGCTCAAGCTCGACCCGGCTTCGGGCTTCAAGAAATGCGCGCGGGTCGTGGGTGACGTGATCGGCAAGTACCACCCGCACGGCGATCAGGCCGTCTATGACGCGCTCGTGCGTCTCGCCCAGGCCTTCGCCGCGCGCTATCCGCTGGTCGACGGGCAGGGCAATTTCGGCAATATCGACGGCGATAACGCCGCGGCCATGCGCTACACCGAGGCGCGGCTCACCGACGTTGCCTCGGCGCTGCTCGACGGAATCGACGAAGACGCCGTCGAGTTTCGTACGACCTATGACAGCGCCGAGCGTGAGCCCGTCGTCTTGCCCGCGAGCTTTCCCAACCTTCTGGCGAACGGCGCCTCCGGCATCGCGGTCGGCATGGCGACGAGCATTCCGCCGCACAACGCGGGCGAGGTCTGTGCCGCGCTTCGGCATCTGATCAAGCGCCGTTCGGCGTCCGTCGGGGAACTCCTCGAGCACATCCGAGGACCCGATTTTCCGACCGGCGGCGTGCTCGTCGAGCCGCGTGAAAGCCTGCTCGACGCCTACCAGACGGGACGCGGCGGGTTTCGCCTGAGAGCCCGCTGGACGGTCGAGAAAGGCGCTCACGGTCAATATCGGATCGTGGTTACGGAGATCCCCTTCCAGGTTCAGAAATCGCGGCTCGTCGAGAAGATCGCGGAGCTCTTGACGGCGCGCAAGCTGCCCCAGCTCGCCGACGTGCGCGACGAGTCGACCGAGGATGTTCGTCTCGTGCTCGAGCCCAAGAGCCGTTCGGTCGATGCCGACACGCTCATGGAGACGCTCTTCCGGCAGACCGACCTCGAGGTCAGGATC
>JAPUJA010000029.1 GCA_027296525.1 Pseudomonadota bacterium
ATTCGACGAGGAAAATCGATGATCTTGCAACGATGCTCACCACTGGAACGCTGACCTAAGTAACACCCCCCACGTCCCGTGACGCCTCGAACTGAAGCAGAGGATTAACGAAATGTCGAAGTCAGCAAAATCGAGGGCCGAGGAACGGTTCGCCGCAACCCAGAAGAAGGACAAGCCCGCCCTGAATGAAAAGGAAAAAGCGCGGCGGGAGGAAGCAGAACATGTGGCGCGCCTGCGAGCCCTCCGCCTAGCCAAAGAGGCGGCCGACAAGAAAGCCGCCGAGAAAACCGCCGCCGAGAAAGCGGCCGCCAAGAACAAAAAACCATCGCGTTTGCCCCGGGCTCACCGAAGCTAATCGTAACGGCCGCAAAGGCCGCAACGGAACCCGGCATCGACGAACCGCAATCGGCATCCGCCTCTACGCGGCGCTTCACGAAGCGTTTGTTTCTTCGCCGCCATCGCGTTCTACGTCCTCCCCGCCCATGCTGTATGACCGCGGAGCGGGTGTCACACTGCCTCGGGACATCAGGAAACGAGGATACGACCATCCCTGATTTTCGATACACCCGTGTGGAATCCGATAAACCGATTAATGTCCCCTTAGGGTCACGAGCGGACGTCGGCGGATCGTGCCTTCTTAACCGAGAAACGCCTCCCTGAGCCGGCGGTTCACGAGGTCGGGCTTCTCGCGCATCACGAAATGGCCGCATTCGGGCAGGTACTCGATGGTGTAGTTCCTGTGCCAGCTTGTGAGGATGTCGGTCCAGGCCGCGGGTGCGACGGGGTCGTTCATACCTTGCAGGAAGGTCATCGGGCAGTCGGTGATCGTGCGGTCGATCGCGCTCCACGAGCTCGGCAGCTTGTAGAAGTTGAAGCCGCCCGCGATGTTGCCGGGCTTCATGAAGTTATCGACATAGATTTCGAGCTCCTCCTCGCTGAAGAGGTTCGGGTCATAGGACCAGTGCGAGAGGAAATGCCGGTAATAGATCTTGCAGGCCTCGCGGCTCGAGCCCACGAGCTCGACCGCCATGGGGAGGTTGTGAAACATCGCGTACCAGGACTCGTGGAAATGGTCGGGGCCGAGGTAACGCTCCATCCATCCCGGCCCGCCCGGGTTGAACGCGGCGGCCTTGATGATGCGCTCCCGGTGGCGGCGGACGAGTTTGTGGACGATCTCCGAGCCCCAGTCGTGGCCGGCGATGAAGATTCGTTCGATCTTCAGATGGTCGAGCAGTTGGACGAAATCCGCGACCACGCAATCGGTGTGATAGAGCTCGACGCGATCGAGCGGCGGCTTCTCCGAATCACCATAGCCCCGCATGTCGGGCACGATGACGTCGAAATGCTCGGCGAGCGGTGCGATGTTCATGTGCCACTCCCACCAGAAGCCCGGCCAGCCATGAACGAGCAGCAGCGGCGGGCCTGTGCCCTCGCGCACATAATGGAGCTTGATGTCGCTCAACTGGGCGAAATGATGCTCGAAGTTCTCGGGCGTTCTTAAGGGCATGTCGGTCTCCAAGCTCAACTCCGGGCGGGGTCGAGCCCGGCGAGGCAGCGTTCGACCCAGAGCCGGGTGAGCTTTTCCTGAACCGCGTTCTGGGAGAGGCGCTGGGCGAGCGCGTCGAAATCCACCTCGTCGAGGGGCTGGTTCGGATCGGCGCAGGAGAAGACGAGCCGGGTCTCGCCGCTCGCCGGGTCCGTGCGCGGCTGCAGGCACTGGGCACAAATCTCCTTCATCATGCATTGCATGGGCGAGTTGATCGCGCCGTAGGCAAGATGCCCGGGCTTCAAGAGCTCCTTCAAGACGCCGTGGCGGGCCTCGGCGAGCGCGCGCATCACGCCCTCGGGCGCGATCGTCACGATCCGATCCACCTCGCTTAAAGCAATCACTGGCACCCCGAGCTCACCCCGCCCGTAAGACCCGATCGCATCCACCACATCGCCGACGAAGACCATGCCCTCGGCCGGTTCCGGGTCTTGTTCGCCGCACCGGATGAGTGTGTCCGAGACGTCTTCGATCGCGTCCGGGCGATAGAGCGCCGAGGTCTTGGACGCGCCGGCGAAGAACAGGACGCGGCAGCCCTTCGCCTTCATCGCCTTCGCGAACGGCAAGAGCGCCGGCACCCCGTAGCCGGCGCCCGCGAGCAGCACGGTCTCACCTTCGGGGATCTCGGCAGGCGCGCCCGTCGGGCCCATGAGCGCGATCGGCTCGCCGGGCTTGATGAGACCCGCGAGGTCGCTCGATCCGCCCCGCCCGGCGACGATCAACGAGACGGTCCCGGCCTCGGGATCGACCTCGGCGGCGAGGGTCGCGACCCCCTCCATGGCGAGCGTCGTGCCGTTTGTTCTGAGGGCATGAGTCTCGTAGTTCTGCAGCCGGAAGAACTGGCCGGCCTTGAACATCCGAGCGGCGAGCGGCGCGCGAACGGTGAGCTCGATCATCCCCACGGCGGGCCGCGTGATGCCCTCGACCACGGCGCCAAGCTCGGCGTTTAATCGCTGGATGAAGGCGTCGTCACTCTCACCGCTCTCTTCGATCCGCGGCATCTCGATCCGCGGCATCTCGATGCGCGGCATCTCGATGCGTGGCATCTCGATGCG
>JAPUJA010000290.1 GCA_027296525.1 Pseudomonadota bacterium
TCCGCGACCGAGCGGCTCGAATTCGCCCACGCGTTACGCGAGGCGCTCCGCCAACTCGACACCCGCTTCGAGCCGACCCAGAGCGGCTGACCTTCGGCCGACAGCCCACGCCCGCCGCACGGCGGGTTGGCCGCCTTGCCAGGGTCCGGACCCTGGACGTATGGTCCGTTTCCACACACTCGTCGCAATTTCGAGGCGATCGTGAAGCGTCTCCTTTGGCTGCTCGTTCTCGGCGTTACTCTGGCCGGTTGCCGGGTCGACGCAGAAATCGACCTCTATTTGAGCGACATCCGCGCCCTTGCTCAGGGCGATAAAGCAAGCCTGACGGCGCGAGCGCTCCTAGAGGTCTACATCCCGGATGCCAAGAAGTGCGACGAATACACCGCCCAGATCGTCCCAATCCTGGAGCATTACTTCGAAACGGTGGACCCACGCGGCTGCGAAGATAACGCTATCAATGACTCCCTCCTGGTTGACGCCTATCTACCTATGGTCGCGAGCGACGAGCAGTTGACGGACCTTGTCTTGCCGCATAACGGCTTCATAGGGCTCGCCGTCGTCGACCGGCCAAACGACCAGCGCATCGATGTCTGGATCGTTTTCATTCAGGAGAAAATGAACCTCCTCAGTAAGGAGATTGAGGGAAGGTTCGGCCAGGACATCGAGTTCAACATCGGCAAAATTTTTCTGCGGAACGACGAGGAGGTGACCGCCAAGGTCTTCATATTCTCGTCGTTCGCCGACGGGAGGCCGTTTCCCACCGAAGGCCAGATCTCCCTCAGGCGGCGCAACTCCATCGAAATTACTTTGTCCGACGTCGCTCTTGCTTACGTCCTTGAAACGGGGCCCTTGAGCATCTTGGCGATCAGCCGTTCCACCGACTGACGGGTCCCATGAGCGGCTCACACGAACGATGTGTGATCCGTCCCGACCGATCTGTTTATCTCGGAAGGCCGCTTTAGCCCGAAAGGCCCAAGACATCCTTCATCGAATAGAGCCCGGGCGCCTTGTCGCGCGCCCAGAAGGCGGCGTGGAGCGCGCCCGCGGCGTAGATCCGCCGGTGTGCTGCGCGGTGGCTGAGCTCGATGCGCTCGCCCGTGCCGGCGAAGACCACCGTATGATCGCCCACCACGTCGCCGCCCCTAAGCGCCGCGAACCCGATCGCGCCCCGGGGACGCGCACCCGTCCGGCCGTCGCGCCCGCGAAGCGCGACCTCATCGAGCGAAACGCCCCGGCCCTGGGCGGCCGCGCGCCCGAGCGCGAGCGCCGTGCCCGACGGCGCATCGAGCTTGTGGCGGTGATGCATCTCGACGATCTCGATGTCGAAATCCTGATCGAGCGTCCTCGCCACCTGCTCGGTCAAGCCCAACAAGAGATTGACGCCGAGGCTCATATTGGCGGCCCAGACGATCACCGCGCGCGCACCGAAAGCGCCGAGCGCGGCCGTCTCATCGGGCCCGAGCCCTGTGGTTCCGGCGATCAGGATCTTTCCGTTCTCGGCGGCGAGCTCGGCGTGAGCCCGCGTCGCCTGAGGCGTCGTGAAATCGAGCACCGCATCGGCGGCGGCGAACATCGCGCGCGGATCGTCGCCGAGTGCGACCCCAAGGGGGCCGAGCCCGGCGAGCTCGCCGGCATCGCGCCCGAGCTCCGGGTTCGCCGGCGCTTCCGTGGCGGCGACCAGCGCCGCGCCTTCGGCCCCGGCAATCTCGGCCAGCAGCGCACGCCCCATGCGCCCCGCCGCGCCCGCGACACCGAATTTCAAATCTTGTGAAGCAGCCACCTTCGCGTCCTCGCCCGAGCCGGCGTGACGCTACACCAATCGCGAAGAGCCGCAAAGGCTGCGCGATCAGTCCTTGAGGTCCTCCCAGAACTCCTTGACCTTGGTGAAGAAGCCCTCGGACTCTGGGCTCGTCTTGGCGCTTCCCGCCTGTCGGAACTCGTCGAGGAGTTCTTTCTGCTTCTTGGTCAGGTTGACGGGGGTCTCGACATTGACCTGGATCTGCATGTCGCCATGGCGCGAGCCGCGCATGAGCGGCATGCCCTTGCCCTTCAAGCGAAACTGATGGTTCGATTGGGTGCCCGCCGGGATCGTGACCCGCGTGCGCGTGCCGCCCAAGGTCGGGACCTCGATCGTTCCGCCGAGCGCGGCCGTCGCCATGGGGATCGGCACCCGGCAATAGATGTTGGCGCCGTCGCGCTGGAACAGCCGGTGCGATTTGATCGAGAGAAAGATGTAGAGATCACCCGGCGGCGCGCCGCGAAGCCCGGCCTCGCCCTCGCCCGCCAGGCGGATGCGCGTCCCGTCTTCGACCCCTGCCGGGATTCGGACCGAGAGCACCTTCTCCTTCTGTAGACGCCCCGAGCCGCCACACTCCGTGCACGGATCGGTCACCACGCGGCCCGCCCCGTGGCAGGCGGGGCAGGTGCGTTCGATGGTGAAGAAACCCTGCTGGGCGCGCACCTTGCCCCCGCCCCGGCAGGTCGAGCAGAGCGAGGGTTGCGCGCCGCCGTTCGATCCGGTGCCGCGACAGGCGTCGCAGGCGACGGAGGTGGGCACCCGGACCTTGGCCTGTTTGCCTTGAAAGGCCTCCTCGAGGGTGATCGACAGGTTGTAACGCAGGTCGGCGCCCCGATGGCCGCCCGTCCGCCCGCCGCGCCCGCGGCCCATGAAGTCGCCGAACAGGTCGTCGAACACGTCGGCGAAGGTGGAGTGAAAATCGAAGCCGGCGGAAGAGCCCGGCCCGCCGCCGCCCTCGAAGGCGGCATGCCCGAACTGGTCGTAGGCCGTGCGCTTTTCGTCGTCGCTCAAGACCTGATAGGCCTCGGAAACTTCCCTGAATTTCTGCTCGGCCTTCTCGTCGTCCGGGTTGCGGTCCGGATGGTGTTTCATGGCGAGCTTGCGGTAGGCCGATTTCAGCTCGTCCGCGTTGCTCCCACGTTTGACCCCCAAGATCTCGTAGTAATCACGCTTCGCCATGAGCTAGCCCGAACAAGCCAAGTGCCGCCCCATGCCTGAGGCGGCACCTCTTCTTTTCCGCTCGGAGATCACGACCGCTTATGCCGAACGGTCTTGATCCCTCTGATCGTCCTTTTCGTCCTTTACTTCTTCGAAGTCGACATCGACGACCTCGTCCTCCGAGGCGTCCTCGGACCCCGGCTCGCTCGCCGGCGCCGCGCTCGCCTCCGAGGTCGCCGCCTGCTCGGCCTTGTACATCGCCTCGCCGAGCCTCATCGCCGACTGGGCGAGCGTCTCCATCTTCGCCTTGATCTCCTCGGTGTTCTCCGATTCGAGCACGCCGCGAAGCTGGGCGAGGTCCTCACCGAGCGCGGTCCGCACGGTCTCCGGAACCTTGTCGCCATAGTCGGTCAGGTTGCGCTCGGTCGTGTGGATGAGCGACTCGGCGTGGTTGCGCGCCTCGACGAGCTCTTTGCGCTGCTTGTCTTCGCTCGCATGGGCCTCGGCCTCCTGCACCATGCGGTCGATATCGCTATCGCTCAAGCCGCCCGAGGCCTCGATGCGGATCTGCTGCTCCTTGCCGGTCGCCTTGTCCTTGGCCGAGACATTGACGATGCCGTTCGCGTCGATGTCGAAGGTCACCTCGATCTGCGGGATGCCCCTGGGCGCCGACGGAATACCCACCAGATCGAACTGGCCCAAGAGCTTATTGTCCGCCGCCATCTCGCGCTCGCCCTGGAAGACGCGGATGGTGACGGCGGACTGATTGTCATCCGCCGTCGAGAAGACCTGGTTCTTCTTGGTCGGGATCGTCGTGTTGCGCTCGATGAGGCGCGTGAACACGCCGCCCAGGGTCTCGATACCCAGCGACAGCGGGGTGACGTCGAGGAGCAGCACGTCCTTGACCTCGCCCTTCAGCACGCCGCCCTGGATCGCGGCGCCCATGGCGACGACCTCGTCGGGGTTGACCGAGCGGTTGGGCTCCCTGGCGAAGATCTCCTTGACCAGCGCCGCCACCGCGGGCACGCGCGTGCTGCCGCCGACCAGGATGACCTCGTTGATGTCGCCAGGTTCGAGTTTCGCGTCCTTCAGCGCCCCGAGGCAGGGCTGCCGAGCCCGATCGAGCAACGGATCGATCAGCTGATCGAACTTGGCTCGCGTCAG
>JAPUJA010000291.1 GCA_027296525.1 Pseudomonadota bacterium
AGGGCCGACGGCGCGCGGCCCACGCGCGCGAGGGCCGCCGCCGTGCCCGCGTCCAGGGGCGGATGTACGCCGCATTCGAGATCGCCCACGCCGACCCCGATCCGCGCCATCCAGCGCTCGAGCTCCGCCAGATGCTCAGGCGCCGCCACGTGGGAGGCGGCGGCGAGCGCGAGCTCGGCATCTCCCAACTCGAAGCCTTCGGCCGCGCCCGTCTCGATGAGCGGCAAGGCCTGGATGGGTTTCACCGCCGAGCGTGCAAAGACGGGCCGATCCACCTCGCCCCAACGGGCGAGGATCGCGCCCTCGCCATCCGAGACCACGGCGGCGCCCCGGTGGCGGCTCTCCACGAGGCGGCCGCGCGTGACCTCGACGACCAAGGGAGAATCGCTCGACACCATGAAGGATTCGGAGAGATCGCCGCTCATCGAAACGAAAAGGAGAAGACGCGATTCACCTTGCCTCGGACCGGTACCGGTTGCAAGTTTCCGGGACGATGCGGGGCTATTTCGGTATCGGTGTCGAGAATGTGAGCAAGCCCATGAATGTGGGCAATCTCTTCCGCTCGGCCCACGCCTTCGGCGCGAGCTTCGTCTTCACCATCAACGCCGCCTACAATGCCGAGGCAAAGGGCGCAGACACCTCGCGCGCCACCGAGAGCCTGCCCTATTACCGTTTCGCGGCGCCCGAGGAGTTGCTCCTGCCCCGGGGCTGCCGGCTGGTGGGGGTCGAGCTCCTGGAGGAAGCCGAGGAGCTCCCGAGCTTTCCCCACCCCGCCGCCGCCGCCTATCTGCTGGGCTCGGAGCGCGGACGGCTTTCGGAGGTGCTGCTCGCGCGCTGCGATCATCTCGTCGCCATCCCGACGCGCTTCAGCATCAATCTCGCCGTGGCCGGGGCGATCGTGATGTATGATCGGATCAAGACCCTCGGGCGCTATCCGGCCCGTCCGGTCTCGGAGATCGGCGCGCCGGAGCCGCTTCCCGCGCACCATTACGGGGAGCCGATCCGCCGGAAGCGGGACGCGACGCCATGACCAAGAAAAAGCGATATGCCGGCTTGCGCCAGCTCGGCGCCAAGACCGCCCTGCCTGCCTCGCCCGAGGAGGCGGTGCTCGAAAGGGTCGAGAACAGCCACAAGGATCACCCCTATCTCGTGCGTTTCACCTGCCCGGAATTCACCTCGCTCTGCCCCGTCACCGGCCAACCGGACTTCGCCCATCTGGTGATCGACTATGTCCCGGGCAAGTGGCTCATCGAAAGCAAGTCGCTCAAGCTCTACCTTAACGCCTTTCGCAATCACGGGGCGTTCCACGAGGACTGCACGCTCGCGATCGCGCGCCGGCTCACGCGCGAGATCCGGCCCCGCTGGCTCAGGATCGCCGGCTTCTTCTACCCGCGCGGGGGCATTCCGATCGACGTCTTCTATCAGACGGGCGATCCGCCCGAAGGGTTGTGGGTGCCCGATCCCGGCGTCGCGCCCTACCGGGGCCGCGGCTGAGCCGAGAAGGATGGTCTTGGCAATCACCGCGGGGTATCTTAAGAGACATGCCGGCGCTTCGAGCCTCCGCCCTCCGACTGGCCGCCCTTCTGCTTGGCGGCGCCCTCGCCTTCTCGGCGGCATCCGCCCAGGACTTCGTCACCAAGCACGGCGACTGGAACGTCGTCACCTATGCCGAGAACGGGAAGAAGTTCTGTTACATCCACAGCGAGCCCATCAAGGAAGACGGCGACTACACGCGCCGGGGCGACGCCTACCTCCTCGTCATCCACCGCACGGGCGGCGGCGAAGACCAGGTGAGCGTGCATTCGGGCTATCCCTACAAGGAAGGGACCGAAGTGGAGGTGACGATCGGGGACGCGGGCTTCAAGCTCTTCGTCCGTGGCGACAAGGCCTGGACCTACCCCGGCGATGGCGACCGCGTTCTGATCGGCGCCATGGTTCATGGCCTCACCATGACGGTCAAGGGCACCTCCCGCAAAGACACCTATTCGCTCGACACCTATTCGCTCGTCGGCTTCACCAAGGCGCGGACGGCGATGGGCGAGGCCTGCCGTTAGAGCCCCTTCGATCCGCGCGGCCTTAAGCGACCTATAGGATGAAGCCATGACGCAAGAGGCGTTCAAACCCGCCGAGAGTCCGGACGCCGCGCCGCGCCGGCAACTGATCGGGCTTTCGCGCGACGAGCTTGGCCGGGAATTGGCCGCGCTTGGCGAAGCGCCCGCGCGCGCTTCCCTTCGCGCGAAGCAGCTCTGGCACTGGCTCTACCACAAGGGCGCGGACGACTTCGATTCCATGACGACGCTCGCCAAGGAGCTTCGGGTGAGGCTCTCGAAGCACTGCAGTATCGCCCGGCCCGAGATCGTCCGCGAGCAGCGCTCCAAGGACGGAACGCGCAAGTGGTTGCTGCGTTTCGCGGACGGGTGCGAGGTCGAGGTCGTTTACATTCCCGAAGACGATCGCGGCGCGCTCTGCATCTCGAGCCAGGTGGGCTGCACGCTGACCTGCAGCTTCTGCCACACGGGCACTCAGCGTCTCGTGCGCGATCTCACGGCCGGCGAGATCATTGCTCAACTCCTGGTCGCGCGGGATCGGCTCGGCGAATGGCCGAGAGCCACGGAGGGCCGGCTGATCACGAACATCGTGGTGATGGGCATGGGCGAGCCGCTCCTGAACTTTCCGAACGTGGCGGCGGCGCTCAAGCTCGCGATGGACAAGGAGGGGATCGGGATTTCGCGCCGGCGGATCACGCTCTCGACCTCAGGGATCGTGCCGATGATCGAGCGCTGCGGGCGCGAGCTCGGGGTCAATCTCGCGGTCTCGCTTCACGCGGTGAATGACGAGCTGCGCGATCAACTCGTGCCGATCAACAAGAAATATCCGATCGCCGAACTCATCGAGGCCTGCCGACGCTACCCGGGCGCGCACAACGCGCGGCGCATCACCTTCGAATATGTCATGTTGAAGGGGCTGAACGATGCCCCCGATGATGCCCGCGCGCTCGCGCGTCTGCTTCGCGGCCTCCCGGCCAAGATCAACCTCATCCCTTTCAATTCCTGGCCGGGCGCACCGTTCGAATGCTCGGCCCGGGCGCGGATTGCGGCCTTCGCCGATCTCCTAAACGCCGAAGGCTACACCGCGACGGTGCGCGAGCCCCGGGGGCGCGATATCCTGGCCGCTTGCGGCCAGCTCAAATCGGCGAGCGAGCGCACGCGCGCCCACCGACGGCCCCCGACGGCAACGGGAGCCGAAGCGCCCCCGTAAGCGGCGCGATCAACCGCAGATCGCCTTGACGGCTTGCCAATCGGCCTCGGGCATGGCGGCGCCACTGGCCGTGGAGAGAGACCCAATGATGGCGCTGCGTTCGGCGCTCGGTGGGTGGCTCGTGAAATAGCGCGCGATCTGTTCGACGCCTTCATGGACCTCGGTGAGCTCGAGGAGAGCGTTCATGCGCTCGAAGAAATCGGCGAGGCCACGGCCGGAAACGCCGGCGGCGTTCATCATATCGAGCGCGGCCGCATCGGCTTCCGATTCGGAGTTCCGGCTGTAGGAAAGCATTACCATCAGCTCGGCGGTGCGCGCCGTGGCCGCCCCGGCGCCCGACCCGCCCACGAGCGCGTTGGACACAACGCCGAGCGCAATGAACTGAACCCACCGCTCGGTCGGGTGGCGGCGGTTCACATGGCCCATCTCATGGGCGAGCACACCCGCCAGCTCGTCGCCGGATTCGACAAAATCGATGAGGCCCTTGAAGATGACGATGTAGCCGCCGGGCGCGGCGAAGGCGTTAATGATGGGGATCTCCGTGTCCGCCACCCATATCTCGAAGTCGTGGGGGCTCCCCACCCCCTGCGCAAGCCGCGCGGCAAGATCTTCGAGGACCGTGTGCCCGGGCTCGCCCCGGCACAACGGCAAGCTTCCGTCCAGAGAGCCGAAGTTGAATGGGTCGTGAAAGGTTCGGACGATCTGCTCCGCCATCCTCTCGCCCACCTCCTTCTCCCAGGCGGGCGAGACGATGGACGCGACGCCCGAGGCGATCAGCGGCACACCATGGGCGAGCAAGAGGACAAGCGCTCCGACACCGGCGGCCCAGATCGCAACGAATTTGAGCCGCGACCGGTGGAAGAGCGGGCGTGGAATCAAATGGGGCGCGTAGCCGAAGAGCAACCCTTCCACGCCGACCTCGTGGATGACGAGGCGCTGGAAGCGCTCTCCGCGACGGCTGAGGCGCAGGGCGTCGCGCTGATCACGGCTGATGCGCCGCAGCTCCCCGTAAGGCCAGTGCGCGACAACCTTCCCGCCGCCATCGAGGATATCGAGCGCATCCGGTGAAAGCCGGACACTCACCTCCCGCCGGCCGGCGGATTCTCCGTCGTAGAAGGAGGCCGGATAGGTGTCCATCGCTCACAGACCTCCGATGTCGAGGGCATCGGCCAGCCCCTCGCCATAGCGGGACGTGGGAAGTGGCCCTTGTCTGAGGCCGTCTAAGTCCTGCTCGCCATATACGCTCAGCGCCCGGCAAAAGACGCGCGCGAACCGATGCAAGACGAGCTGTCGGACGATCCCCCAAGCGGTGAGCAGGATGATGATGAGGATCAGATAGTAGAGGCCCTGCACGCCGGGCATCATGATGTCGTAGTCGAGCACCATGATGATCCCGACAAAGGCGCCGCCGGCCAAGAGGAACGTCGGAATGTACGGCCAATAGACCAAGAGAAGCTTCCAGCCCGTGATGTCGAGCTCGAAGCGGAGCCCGCCGTAGCGGGTGTGACGCGCATAGAAGCGCATCTCGTAGGCGCGATACCAGAAATAGGTAAGCCCGAGCGTGGGCACGAAAAAGATCCAGGCGAGCAGCCACCGGCCCATCAGGGGGCCCGTCCCGGCGTCGCTCTGGAAATGACCGTCGCCGAACCAGGTATGGTTGATGCGGTAGCGGTAGAGGGTCGTGTTGCGCAGGGGCAACAACAGACCCGCGGTGAAGGAGGCGAGAAGCGTCAACGCGACGGCCATGAACGCGTAGGCGATCGAGTCGCCCATCTGGTTCGCGCGCACGCCGCGCCAAAGGGTGCGCGTCAGCCGGTAGCGCCGGGCGCGAAAGACCGCGAATTGAAACAGCCAATAGAGGGCCAAACTGTAGAGGCTCTGGATGACGAACAAGCCCACCGGGTGCTCGATCTCCAAGAGCTCGAGGAACACGCCCTGCAAGAGAATAGCCGGGGCGAACACCGCGATGACGACGAGGGCGCCGTAGAGGAGCTCCCGGGAGCTGCCGAAATATTCGAATCGATCGCCCGCGAAGCTCACGCTGCTCCAAAGATATTCGCGCACCCGCGTCTTCGCCCAGAAGCGGTAGACCGTGAGGGTCAGGATGGAGAGGAGCGTGTTGAAGAGGACGATACCGAGGAGCTTCCCGCCCTTGCCGTCATATACCACCTCGTGGTGAGCCACCTCGTGGCGTGGCACGGCCGGGACCGGGGGTCCGGCCGCGACGGTTGGCGGTGAGGCGCCTGGGTCCATGAAGGCGATCTTCCGGCCGACGGCGATTCGCGGGCACGATCTTCGCTCCTATCACTCCGCCGGGCAACCGCGCGTGCGGAGCGGCCGGTCAATCCCGCGTAAGGTGGACCTTGCAGGCAAGCTCCGTTCGCCTATACTGCGCGCCCTCGCCAAAAGACGCGCCCATGCCACAGAAACCGAACATCAAGAAGATCGTGCTCGCCTATTCCGGCGGGTTGGACACCTCCGTCATCCTGCGTTGGCTGCAGGAGACCTACGACGCCGAGGTCGTGACCTTCACCGCCGATCTCGGCCAGGAGGGCGAGCTTGAGCCCGCCAAGGCGAAGGCCGAGGCCTTAGGCGTCAAGGAGATCCACATCGAGGATTTGCGCGAGGAATTCGTCGCCGACTATGTCTTTCCGATGTTCCGGGCGAACGCGATCTATGAGGGCGTCTATCTGCTTGGCACCTCGATCGCGCGGCCCTTGATCGCCAAGCGTCAGATCGAGATCGCGAAACTGACGGGCGCCGACGCGGTATCCCACGGCGCGACGGGCAAGGGCAACGATCAGGTGCGCTTCGAGCTCGGCTATTACGCGCTCGACCCGGACATCCACGTGATCGCGCCCTGGCGGGAATGGGAGCTCGATTCGCGCGCGCGGCTCATCGACTACGCCGAGCGCCATCGGATCCCGATCGCGCGCGACAAGAAGGGCGAGCCCCCCTACTCGACCGATGCCAACCTGCTGCACATTTCCTATGAGGGCAAGGCGCTCGAAGACCCTTGGGTTCCGCCGGAGGAGGCGATGTTCACCCGCTCGGTCGCGCCCGAGGCCGCGCCCGATAAACCGACGGTGATCACGATCGAGTTCGCGAAGGGCGACGCGGTCGCGATCGACGGCGAACGCCTCTCGCCCGCGAAGCTGCTTGCGCGCCTGAACGCGCTCGGGGGCGCGAACGGCATCGGGCGGGTCGATCTGGTCGAGAACCGCTTCGTCGGCATGAAGTCGCGCGGCGTCTACGAGACGCCGGGGGGCACGGTGCTGTTTCACGCCCACCGGGCGATCGAGAGCCTGACGCTGGATGGGGCTGCGATGCATTTGAAGGACGAGCTCATGCCGCGCTACGCCGAGCTCATCTACAACGGCTTCTGGTTTTCGCCCGAGCGCGAGATGCTTCAGGCGGCGATCGACAAGAGCCAGGAGCACGTCTTGGGCACGGTCCGGCTCAAGCTTTACAAGGGCTCGGTCACCGTCGCCGGTCGCCAATCGCCCGCCAGCCTCTACAGCCAGGAGCACGTCACCTTCGAAGAGGATTCGGTCTACGACCAGGCCGACGCCACCGGCTTCATCAAGCTCAACGCGCTCCGGCTCCGGCTGTTGAAGATGCGGCGGAACTAACCCGGCAGGGCGCTGACGCCGATGACCCATTCGTGGGCGATGAGGAAGGCGAGGTAGACGGCGATGCCGGCGAGGATGCGCCAGGCGCCGATCTGAGCGAATTCGAGCTTGGCGCGGCCCGCGAGGATGGCGGCGAAGGGCACCGCCGAGGTCGTCAAGGCGATCGGGCCCCAGGCGGCGCCGAGCGTTTTCGCGCGCCGGCGGTCGATGTGAGCCATGCCGGCGAAGGAGAGGACGGCGAACGATCCGAACATGATCAACGACGCGGCATCGCCATTGGCCAAGATGTGAACCAGCGCCCAAAGACCCGTTCCCCAGAGCACGGGGTGGCGCGTCAACTTGAGGATTCCCGGCATCGGCTCCACCGACTGGGCGAACGCGTCGCCGCCGACCGCCAGCGGGTTGCGCGTCGTCACGCCGCAGACAACCAGGATCACGGCGATCGGCATGACCACCAGGGCCAGGTGGCGCGCCCAGGTGACCTGGGGCCAGAGCTCGATGTAGGGGGCGCGCCCATAGGCCATCACCAGCCAGACAAGCGCCGCCAGGGCGACGACCGAATAGAGGGCGCGAAACCCGACTGCGCCGAGACGCTCGACGAGCGTCGTCCGGAGCGCCGCGTCGGACAGCAGGATGTGGCTGGCGACAAAGAAGACCGCGGCCGCGAATACACTGGCCAACGATCCCGTCATGACACGCGCCGCCTCACGCCGCCGCCGG
>JAPUJA010000292.1 GCA_027296525.1 Pseudomonadota bacterium
GAATTGCATGCCCTCGACGAGGTCGAGCTGAGTCTCCTGGGCCTTGCCTTCATCCACCGAGATCACGCCGTCATCGCCCGCCCGCTCCATCGCCTCGGCGATGAACTTGCCGATTGCCTCATCCTGGTTGGCGGCGATTGCGGCGACCTGAGCGACTTCCTTCTTCGTGGTGATCTTCTTGCTCTGCTTGCGCAAAGCCCCGACGACGGAACCGACGGCGAGATCGATGCCGCGTTTGATGTCCATCGGGCTCATTCCCGCGGCGACCGCCTTGATTCCTTCACGGACGATTTCCCGGCCCAGAATCGCCGCCGTGGTCGTGCCATCACCCGCCGCATCATTCGTTTGCACCGCGACGTCGCGGAGAAGACGCGCGCCCATGTTCTTGAATTTCCCTTCAGGTTCGACCTCCTTGGCCACGGTGGCGCCGGCCTTGGTGATCCGCACACCGAGACCAAAGGATTTTTGCAACAGCACGTTTCGGCCTTTGGGGCCGAGCGTGACGCCCACGGTATCCGCCAACAAATCGACACCATCGAGAAGTTCCTGGCGCGCCTTTGCCGAAAAAATAATGTTCTTTGCGGTCATCGAATCGAGTCTCCCGTGCTCTTTTCTTCAGGTTATGCCGCGCGTTTCCTGCGGCTTTTGACCGGCGCGAGCACGGCCAGGATGTCGGATTCCCGCATGATGCTGAGGTCTTCCTCGTCGATCCGCACCTCCGTGCCACCGTACTTTGCGAAGAGCACACGATCGCCCACCTTGACCTCGAGGGTCTGAATCTTGCCCTTCTCATCCCGGTGGCCCGGACCCACCGCGATCACCGTTCCTTCGCTCGGTTTCTCCTGCGCGGTGTCAGGAATGATGATCCCGCCTGCCGTCTTTTCCTCCTCGCTCGAAGGCCGGATCAGGACACGATCATGTAAAGGTCTGAATTTCATAGGTTTTCTCCCGAAAATCAATGGCCGTTCCGCACGGCGCCACGCTGTTAGCACTCTCCCCGGATGAGTGCCAATATTTAAAGCGGAGCCGAGAAGCTGTCAAGCGCGCCAAGCCCCCGGCTCCCGGAAAATTGTCTCAGATCAACCGGTCCCAGGCGACCGCTCTGGCGCGCGCGGCCTGCGGCCGAGGGCCCGCGGCCGAGGGCCCGCAGCCGAGGGATGAGGAGGTGGTCCCCGGCGAGCGCCGCCTTGCGCCCGAGACCCGGCATCACTTCGCACGCCGCGCTCGCCCCGACGACAAGCCTGTCCGGGTGAGCCCGATCGAACCTCTAGGGCTCGAGCACGGCGCCCGGGTTCAAGATCCCGCGGGGATCCAGCAACGCCTTGATGGCGCGCATCGTGGCGATCTCGTCGGGGGTCCGGGAATAGCCCAAATATTTGCGCTTGAGCACGCCGATGCCGTGCTCGGCGCTGATGCTTCCCTCGAAGTCGACGACGAGCGCGTAAACCGGCTCGGTGATCTCCTCCTCGAGGGCGCGGAAAGCCGCGTCCGCGAGCGAGGCGCCCTGAACCATGTTGAGGTGCAGGTTGCCGTCTCCCAGATGCCCATAGAAGACCGGCCGCACGCCCTCGAAGCGGGCCGCGAGATCCCGGATGCCCTCCATGAAGAGAGGAAGCGCGCCCGGAGGCACGGTGACGTCGAATTTGTGAGTCAAGCCGGTCTTCGAGATCGCCTCGGTGATGCCTTCCCGAAGAAACCACAGCGCCTCGGCCTGAGCCCCTGACTGCGCCACCACGGCATCCGCCGCGGCGCCATCCTCCAGGGCCTCGGCGAGGACCTCGTGAAAGCGCACCGACGCCGGCTCCCCCGACTCACACTCCACCAGCACGTAGGCGGCATGAGGCTGGGCGAAGGGATCACGAGCATCATCGAAGCGCGCGCAGACGAGCTCGAGGGCACCCTTGAGGAAGAATTCGAGCGACGAGAGCTCCGCCAGCGCGGCACGAAGGCGCATGAGGACGGCGGGCAACATGTCCACGCGCTCGAGCCCGAGGAGGGCGGTCTGGCGCTGAGCGGGGGCCGGCTGACAGCGCAGGACCGCGCGCGTAATCACGCCGAGGATTCCCTCGGAGCCGATGAAGAGCTGCTTGAGATCGAGGCCCGTATTGTTCTTTCGCAAGCGGTTCAGATTGGAGAGCACGGTGCCGTCGGCGAGCACCACTTCGAGGCCCAGCACCTGCTCGCGCATATGCCCGTAGCGAAGCACCTTGATGCCGCCGGCGTTGGTCGCGATCATGCCGCCAATCTGACAGGAACCGCGCGCGCCCAGATCGACCGGGAACATCTGCCCCTTCCCGGCCAAGAACTCTTGGAGCGTCTCGAGCACGGTGCCGGCTTGGACCGTCACGCTCGCCGAGGGCTCATCGAAACCTTCGATCGCGTTCAGTCGCGAAAGGCTCAACACGACCTCGCCGTTTCGCGGCACGGAGCCGCCGACGAGACCCGTATTGCCTCCCTGGGGCACCACGGCGATTCCCTTCCGGTGGCAGACGGCGAGAAGCGCCTGAACCTGCTCGGTGCTGTTCGGGCGCAGGACGAGCGGGGTTTCACCCTGGAATCTCCCCGTCCAATCCCGGCCGTATCGCGAAAGCTCCTCGGGCGTGTCGAGGAAGACTGCGGGATCGGCGATCGCATCTTCGAAGTGAGAACGCGGATCGTGCATCTTGTCCACCTTCAACAGACTACCAAAATAGCGGTTTACGCCCACCGCTTCACCCGTCACGATGCCCGCGGCTTCCGGCATTCATACCACGCGCCGCCGGCACGGAAGCCTCGCCCGGAGGGGTTTCATGCGCTGCCACCTGCTGTTCCTCGATTTCGACGGTGTCGTCGTCGACTCGATGGGCGCCAAGACCGAGGCCTTCGTCACCGCCATGGAACCTTTCGGCTTCGACTCTCAACGTGTGGGGGCTCTCTATCGCACCCTTGCCGGGGTCGGCCGCCGGATGATCTTCGACCTGGTCTACAATCTCTTGAGCGGCCGCACGACCGACGAAGGCGCGCGCGCCGAGGTCGCCGAGCGATTTGCCGCGCTCGAACAGGACACGACGGAAGAGATCCGTTTGTTCGACGGCGTGGGCGGCTTTCTGAAGAGGCAGACGTGCCAACGCCCACTCGTGCTCGTCACGGGCACGCCGGCCGAATTGATCGACGATCTTCTGACCGGACTCGAAATCGATAGCTGTTTCGATGCGACCTACTCGACGAGCGGCGGAAACCCGAAGGACGCGCTGATGACGGCGGAGCTCGGGGCGCGCGGGCTTAATCGCCGGGACGCGCTCTTCGTCGGAGATTCCCACGCCGACATGTCCGCCGCAGCCCGTGTGCCGTTACGTTTCGCGGCCATCGGCGATACGGCATTCTTCTCCAAGGGCGATCCTCATCTCGTGCTTCCCTCCCTGGTCGATCTCGAGCCTCATTTGGACCCCGCCGAGCCGGCAAGAGAGCGACGGGGTGCCTGAGGCCGCGCAGGTGACCGAAAGCCTCGCTATCCCATCCGGCGGACAGGGATTCATCCGGCCGTGAAGGTGATCGTCCTCGGCGCGGGCGTGATCGGGGTCACCGCCGCCTATTATCTCGCGAAGGCGGGCGCGGAGGTCACGGTCATCGAGCGCCAGCTCGACGTCGCGCGCGAGACGAGCTTCGCCAACGGTGGCCAGCTGAGCGTCCGCTCCGTCGGGCCCTGGGCCAATCCTCACGCTCCGGGGGTCGCGCTGCGCTCCTTGGGTCGAGCGGACGCGCCCCTCATCATGCGCCTGCGCGCGGACCCGGCGATGTGGTCCTGGGTCGTTAAGTTCCTCCGGAACTGCACCGCCCGGCGGGCGCGGCACAACCTGACCCTGTTGCGCCGGATCGCCACCTACAGCGGCGACAGCCTTGCGGCCCTTTGCGAGGACACGGCGATCGCGTTCGATCGGCGGCGCCAGGGGATCCTCTGTCTCTACCGGGATCGGCGAAGCTTCGATAAGGCCGCCCGCGAGCTCGACGGCGCCGCAGAGATGGAGCGGGCGGTGACGCCTGCTGAGTGCACGCGCATCGAGCCGGCTCTCGCCGAGGTCGAGGCGAAGCTCTCGGGGGGCATCTACTATCCCAAGGATGAAAGCGGCGATGCGCGCCGCTTCACGGAGGAGCTCGCGGCAATCTGCCGAGAACAGGGCGTCACCTTCGCTTTCGGGACAAACGCCGTCCGCTTCCGCGCCACCGGCGACCGGGTAACGGGGATCGAGACGGATGACGGCCTCGAGCGGGCCGATGCCTATCTGCTCTGCCTGGGGAGCTTCAGCTCGCGGCTCGCGCGCGGGCTCGGGATTCGCCTTCCCATCTATCCGGTCAAAGGATATTCCGTGACGATTCCGGTCGCGAGCCAGAACATCGCGCCCGAGGTGAGCATCCACGACGAGGAGCTCAAGATCGTCATATCCCGCCTCGGGGACCGGCTCCGGGCCGCCGGCACGGCCGAGCTCACCGGCTACGACGCGCGCATCGACCCGGTGCGCAGCGAAGCCGTCTTGAAGGGTTTGTTCTCGCTGTTTCCCAACAGCGGCGATCCGAAAAAGGCGACCTTTTGGGCGGGCTTACGCCCCATGACGCCCGACGGTCTGCCGATCCTGGGGGCGGCGCGCTATCCGAACCTCTTCCTCAACACGGGCCACGGCACGCTCGGCTTCACGCTCGGCTGCGGTTCGGGGAGGGTTGCAGCCGATCTCGTGATGGGGCGCGAGCCCGCCATCGATCTGACGGGGCTTGGCCCCGAGCGCTTCTCGTGAGCCGCGTTTCGACCGCCGCGCGTCTCGGCTAATATGCGCCGGGAAAGAGAAGGAGACGACCATGGCGGGCCTCGTCCGGATAAATCGCGACAGATTGGCTCGGCGCCTCTCGGAGATGGCGAAGATCGGCGCAACCCCCGCGGGAGGCGTGACGCGGCTCGCCTTCACCGATCTCGACAAGGAAGGGCGCGACCTCTTCATCCGCTGGTGCGAGGCGCGCGAGCTTTCTGTCCGCATCGACGAGATGGGCAACATCTTCGCCCGTTACGGCGCCGACGATCAGCCGCCGGTCATGGCGGGATCTCACCTCGACAGCCAGCCCCAGGGCGGAAAATACGACGGCGCCTACGGTGTGCTCGCGGCGTTCGAGGCCGTCGAGACGCTGATGGATGCCGGGATCACGCCGTCCCGTCCGATCGAAGCGGTGTGCTGGAGCAACGAGGAGGGCAGCCGCTTCCCGCCGCCCATGATCGGGAGCGGCGTGTTCGCCGGCCTGTTCGATCGCGACGACGCCTATGCCCGCGAGAGCCGGGACGGAAAAAAGCAGGGCGACGAGCTCGCGCGCATCGGCTACCGGGGCGAATCCGCCTGCCGCGCCGGTGACATCCACCGTTATTTCGAGCTCCACATCGAACAGGGCCCCGTTCTCGATCAGAAGGGCCTCAGGATCGGCATCGTCGAAGGGGTCTATGGACTCAAATGGCTCGAGCTCACGATCCGGGGCGAAGCCAACCACGCCGGCGCGACACCCATGGAGGTGCGGCGCGATGCGCTCGCCGCGGCCGCCGAGATCATCACCCGCGCCGAGCGCCTGCCCGCCGATATGGGCGGGAATTTCCGGCTGACGGTGGGCTACATCGCGGCCTCTCCCAACTCGACGAACGTGATCCCGGGGGAAGTCGTCTTCACGGTCGATGTACGCTCCGAGGGCCAGGAGGGCGTCGAGGCGCTCGCGCGCTCGGTCACGGACATCGCCGACGAGATCGCCTCGCGACGCAACGTCGAGCTCAAAATCCAGACTCTCTCGGACAACGCACCCGTCACCTTCGCGCCGGAGTGCCGCGACCTCGTCGAGCAGATGGCCGCCGCGCTCGAGCTTCCCCGGCAACGCATGCATTCGGGTCCGGGCCATGACGCGGTCTATCTTTCCCATGTCTGCCCGACCGGGATGATCTTCGTCCCCAGCATCGACGGCATAAGCCACAACGAATACGAGGAAACGACGCCGGACGACCTCGCCGCCGGGGCGGACGTGCTCGCGAACGTTCTCCGGCAGAGCGCCGAAACTTAAGCCCGCTCAGTTCGGCAACGACGAAATCCAGGGTGACCTCATGCTGACCATCCTTCTGCTCGCGCTCATCACGTTCTGCTATGCGGGCTACAATCTCTTCATCAAAATTTCCGCGAGCCACGTGCCCGAGAGCGCGACGACGACCGTGCTCGCGACGTTCGTCATGCAGTCGATGACGCTCGTTCCGACTCTCGCCCTCTTCTCGGTGTTGAAGCTGCAGGGTGGCCATGTCTTCAAGCTCGATCCCTCGGCCTTCCTGTGGGCGGCGATCGCCGGTGTTTCCATCGGCGCGGCCGAGGTCGCCTATTACTATCTCTTCTCAGGCATCGGCCAGGCGCGCGTGATCGAGGCCAATGTCGCGGTCCCGATCATCGTCGGCGGGACCGTCGGGGTCGTCGTGTTGGCTTCGGCGCTGTTGCTCAAGGAAGCTTTCGGCTGGCCCCAGATGGTGGGCACGGCGCTCATCATGGGGGGCGTCTTCATGACCTTCCTCTTCCCCAAATAAAGGGCGCGCGCCGCCCATGGCCGAACCCGTCTGGATAGGCCTTGCGGTCGTCGGCGCGGCCCTCTGGGGCGGCATCCTCGCCCTTCCCTGGCGGCCCTGGAGCACGCGCGAAGCGCTCGACGCCGAACGCTCGGGCGACGATCTCGGGGATGTCACGGTCCTGATACCGGCGCGCGACGAGGCCGACGTCATCGGCCAGACCTTGCGGGCGCTCGGGGCGCAGGGACACGGACTCAACGTGATCTTGGTGGACGACCAGTCCACCGACGGGACCGCGCTCGCGGCCCGCGCCGCCGGCCTCGCAAACCTCTCGGTGATCGAGGGCGCGCCCTTGGCGCCCGGCTGGAGCGGCAAGCTCTGGGCCCTCGAGCAGGCCCGCCGGGAGCTCGCCACCCCGTTCGCCCTGCTGCTCGATGCCGATATCGAGCTCGCGCCCGGGCTGATCGCCACGCTTCGCGCGAAGATGAAGGACGAGGATCTCGGTTTGATCTCCCTGATGGCGCGGCTCCGCATGGCGAATTTCTGGGAAGCGCTCTTGATGCCCGCCTTCGTCTACTTCTTCAAGCTGCTCTACCCTTTCCATATCGCGAATTCGAAGTCCTCCATCGTCGCGGCCGCGGCGGGGGGCTGCATCCTCATCGAGACCCGCGCGCTCGACGCGATCGGCGGCTTCGGAGCGGTTCGGGATGCCATCATCGACGACTGCGCCCTGGCAAGGGCCGTGAAGAAAAAAGGCTATCGCACCTGGATCGGCTTGAGTCGCTCCGTCGTGAGTCTCAGGCGCTACACCAAGCTCGGCACGATCTGGAACATGGTCGCGCGCTCGGCCTATACCCAGCTTCGCTATTCACCCCTGCTGCTGTTCATCTGCACGCTCGCCCTCGTCGTCGGCTGCTGGCTGCCGCCTGTTGGCCTCGCGGTCTTTCCCGGCCCGCTGGCGAAGATCGTCTCGGCGGGCGCGATCGCGGCGATGGTGCTCGGCTATCTGCCGACCCTTCGTTATTACGGCCTCTCGCCGGCGTTTGCTCTCGCGATGCCGGTGATCGGCAGCCTTTTCCTCGCCATGACCTGGACATCCGCGCTTCGCTACTGGCGCGGCGAACGCTCCCAATGGAAAGGGCGGAGCTATCGGCGCGAGGGGGCATCGAACGGCTGATCCGGTATGATCGAACGACGTCCTCGATTGTCCCGCCCCTGTTTTCGCGCTAACTAGTCGCCTCGATGACGAACGAGCAGTTTCAGCGGATCGGGGAAACGGCGCGTCCCAAGGTGACGATCGTCGTGGACGGCGAAGGGATCACGGCCTATGAGGGCGATACGCTCTTGACCGCCCTTCTGACCTCGGGGCGCGCCGTCCGATCCTCGGAGTTCGGCGACGGGCCGCGTGCGGGCTTTTGCCTCATGGGCGCCTGCCAGGATTGCTGGGTCGCGCTCGAAGGGGGCGGGCGCGTGCGCGCGTGTACCACCTTCGTCTCCGAGGGCTTGAGCGTCTTGCGCGCCGGTCCGGCGCGATGACGGCACATAGAATCTTGATCGTCGGCGCCGGCCCGGCCGGAACCCGCGCCGCGGAGACGCTCGTGGCTCACGGCCTTCGCCCCGTCGTCGTCGACGAAGGGCAGGAGAGCGGCGGGCAAATCTATCGCCGCGAGCCGCCGGCGTTCTCCCGGAAGGGCCGCGATCTCTATGGTTTCGAGGCCCTAAAGGCGGCGCGAATGCACCGGGTTTTCGATGCCCTGAAGGAGCGGATCGACTACCGCCCGGCCACCCTCGTCTGGAATCTCTCGCGGGGCGATGCGTGGCTCGCGGGACCTCGAGGGCCCGAGCGACTTTCCTACGACGCAATCCTGCTGGCGAGCGGGGCGATGGACCGGGTGATCCCGTTTGCGGGCTGGACGCTGCCCGGCGTCTACACGCTTGGTGGCGCGCAAGTGGCGCTCAAATACCAAGCCTGCCTCGTGGGCAAGCGCACCCTGTTCATGGGCACAGGCCCGCTGCTTTATCTCGTCGCCTACCAATATGCGCGCCACGGAGGCGAGGTTCGCGGGGTGCTCGACACCGCGCGCCTCGGCCAGGGCATCGCCGCGCTTCCCAAGCTCGCGAGCGGGGGGCGCACTTTGCTAAAAGGCCTCTACTATCACGCCCGGCTCCACAGCCGGGGCGTGCCGATGCGTAGCGGGATCCTGCCGCTGGCGGCCGAGGGGGGCGCCGCGCTCGAAGGGTTTCGCTACCGCGACGCCAAGGGCCGCGAAAGGCGCATCGCCTGCGACGCGCTCGCCTTCGGCTTCGGTCTTCGCTCCGAAACACAGCTCGCGGATCTCTTGGGCTGCGATTTCCGGTTCGATCCGCTGAACCGCCAGTGGCTCCCGGAGATCGACGCCGACGGGCGGGCGAGTGTCGAGCGCGTCTATCTCGCGGGCGACGGGGCCGGCGCCACCGGCGCCGACGCCGCCGAGCTTCGCGGCGAGCTGGCGGCGCTCGCCCTCGTCAAGGACCACGGGGGCGAGGTGGACGAACGGCACATGGCCCGGCTGCGCAGAGGCCTCTCCCGGCTGACACGCTTCCGGGAGGGACTCGAGGCCGCGTTTCCGTTCCCGCGCCACCTTGCCGGCGGAATAAGCGATGAAACGATTCTTTGCCGTTGCGAGGCGGTCCGCGCGGGCGAACTCCGCGCGGCGGCGCGCGAGCTCGGGGCCGACGAGATCAACCGGGTCAAGGCGTTCACCCGCCTGGGCATGGGGCGATGCCAGGGGCGGGTTTGCGGCGCGGCGGCGGTGGAGGTTCTGGCCCATTGCCTCGGGCGCGAGGTGAGCACGCTCGGCCGGCTGCGCGGCCAGGCGCCGGTGAAACCCCTCTCCATCGCCCAGGCCACGGCGCCCGAGGAAGCCGGTGGCAGCGAGAAGGCGGCGTAGGGTGAGCGAGCGCATCGATACGGAAGTCGCCATCATCGGCGGCGGGCTTGGAGGCTGCTCGGCGGCGCTCCATTTGAGCCGCCGGGGCGTTCCGGTCGCCCTGCTCGACAAAGGCGCCGTCGGCGCCGGCGCGAGCGGAGTCAACTTCGGGGGCGTGCGCCGCAACGGCCGCCATCTCGAAGAGTTGCCGCTGGCCGAGCGCTCGCTCGTCGATTATTGGCGCAAACTCGAGAGCTGGATCGGAAGCGATTGCGAATATGCCGAGACGGGCCACCTCAAATTCGGTCGCGACGAAAAAGACGCCGCCGAACTGGAGGCTTACGCCGAACAGGCTTTGGCCCACGGGCTCAAGCTCGAAATCCTAAGCCGCAACGCCCTCGAAGAACGCTGCCCTTGGGTCGGCGAGGACGGCCATGTGGCTTCCTGGTCGCCCACCGACGGCCAGGCGAACCCGCGGCTCGTGGGCCCGGCGATCGCCCGTGCGGCGCGCGCCGAAGGGGTGGAGATCCGCGAGCAATCGGAAGTCACCGCGATCGTCCAGGACGGCCACGGCTTCGAGCTCGAGACCGAGAACGGGATCCTCGTGCGCGCGAAGGCGCTGATCAACGCGGCGGGCGCCTGGGGCGCGAAGATCGCCGCGATGTTCGGCGAGGAGGTGATACTTGAAACGGTGACGCCCCAGATGGTCGTGACCGAGCCGATGCCCTACGTCATCGAGCCCGTGACGGGCGTTTGTGGCGGCAGTTTCTATCTCAGGCAGATCCCGCGCGGCAACATCATCATCGGCAATGGCGGCGGCGGCGTCGCCGAACTCGACGCGAGCCGCGCCTATGTCGTGCCGGAGCGGACCCTCGAAACGTTACGCGATGTCGTGCGGCTCATCCCCCGGGTGGCCGACGCCCATGTGATCCGTGTCTGGACCGGGCTCGAAGGCGCGACCCCCGACCATACCCCGGTGTTGGGCCCGAGCCGGACGACCCCCGGCCTCTTCCACTCCTTCGGCTATTCGGGCCACGGCTTCCAGCTGGGCCCCGCGGCCGGCGCCGTCCTCGCCGAGCTCGTGCGCGATGGCAAGAGCAAGAGCGAGATCGGCGCCTTCGGAATCGAGCGTTTCGCGAAGCCGGAGGAGGGTTCAGGCGGAACGGCGAGGCGCGCGCCTAATCGGCGATCTTGACGACCACCTTGCCGAACTGCGTCGCCCCGTCGAGATAGCGAAGCGCCTCGACGCCCTCCTCGAGGGGGAAGACCCGATCGACCACGGGCCGGATGCCGTGGGCGTTGCTGAAGGCCATCATCTCGGCGAACTCCTCGGCGCTTCCCATGGTCGTTCCGATGATGCTGATCCAGCGTATGAAGACGGAGACGAGATCGAGCTCGACGAGGTCGCCGCTGGTCGAGCCGAACACGACGAGCCGGCCCCCGAGGCGCAGGCAGGCGAGCGATTGATCCCAGGTCGCCTTGCCCACGGACTCGATCACGAGGTCGGCGCCGAGCCCGCCGGTAAGCTCGCGCAGTCGATCGGCCCAAGCGGAATCACTCGGAAAAACCGCATCGGCCCCGAAGCCCTTGGCCTTTTCGAGCTTCTCGGGCGAGCGCGAGGTCGCCGCCACCCGCGCCCCCATCGCCTTGGCGAAGATGAGCGCCTGGATCGAGGTGCCGGCGCCGATCCCGGGAATCACGACCCAATCGCCCGCCTTGAGGCCGCCCATCGTGAAAAGCGCGCGGTAGGTGGTGAGCCCCACGAGTGGAAGCGCCGCCGCCTCCTCCCAGGAGAGGTGGCGAGGCTTGGGCGCCACATTGCCCGCCGGGATGACGACATATTCGGCAAGAGTGCCGTCGTCGGGATAGCCGAGGACCAGGCCGGGATATCCCGGCTCAGGCGGGGCATCGTTCTTGCAGAGCCAGCCGAGACCCGGATTGATCACGACCTCCTGACCGAGTTTGGCCTCGACCTTGGCCTCGACCCTGGCCTCGACCCTGGCCTCGACCCTGGGGCCCAGCGCGTCGATCACGCCGGCCCCGTCGGAACCCAGGATCACCGCCGGTTCGTCGGGCGTGCGCCCGAGCACCGTCCAGATGTCACGGTGGTTGAGCGCGGCCGCGCGCAGCTTGACGCGG
Source organism: Pseudomonadota bacterium (assembly GCA_027296525.1). Taxonomy (GTDB): domain Bacteria; phylum Pseudomonadota; class Alphaproteobacteria; order UBA828; family JAPUJA01; genus JAPUJA01. The sequence goes on from JAPUJA010000292.1 coordinate 11,590, forward strand.
AGCTCGCCCGCACCCGGCTCGGGAACATCGCGCTCGGCGAGCTTGACGCCGCCGAGACCCGCCTCGCCATCGTGAATGATGCAGCGCATGGCTTTCCTCCCTCTGGAGCGGTGGCCCTGAACGCGCTCTCATGGCTCTCATGGCCCGGCCTCACCGGAGCGTCTTCAGGCCAAGAGGCGGGCGGTTGCAAGGCCGGTGCCCGCCTGGGTGATACCCGCCCTAGTGATAGACGAGGTATTCGTCCCGCTCCCAATCGGTGATGTGCTCGTGGAAGCGGGCGAGCTCGAAGCGCTTGAGCGTGCTGTAGACCCGAACGAACTCGCCTCCCAGCATGTCGGCGAAGGCCTTGTCGGCTTGAAGCGCATCCAGGGATTCTTCGAGGCTTCCCGGAAGCTTGGGAAGCGAGGCGTCCTGCTCGCTCGGACCGCTCGTCTGGGGCGGCAATTTATGTTTTTCCTTGAGTCCCAGGAGGCCGCCCGCCAGGGTCGCCGCCGCCGAGAGATAGGGATTGCAGAGCGCCGAGGGAGCGCGGTTCTCGATATGGGTCGCCTCGTCCCTCGAGCTCTTGACGCGCACGGTCGCGGTGCGGTCCTCGATCCCCCAGCTGATGTTCGAGGGCGCGAAGGTGTGGGGCCTCAAGCGCCGGTAGCAGTTCGGCGTCGGCGCCATCAACGCCATCATCGCCGGGGCGTGATCGAGGAGTCCCTGGACGAAATATTTGAGCGTCTTCGAAATGCCGTCGGGGTCCTTCTTATCGAGGAAGACATTCCGCTTCGTTCGTTTGTCCAGAAAGCTCACATGGTAATGACAGCCGGAGCCCGCGCCCTCCAAGAACGGCTTCGACATGAAGGTGGCGTTGAGCCCGGCCCGCGTGCAGACTTCCTTCACGACATTCTTGAAGATGTAGCCGTTGTCCGCACCCCGCATTCCCGTCGCCGGACCGTAATTGGTCTCGTACTGCGAGCCGGCATATTCGCAGTTATGCGTGATGATCTCGAGACCGGAGGCCGCCAGTTGTTCGAGCAGCTCGCGCAGGATAGGGAACTGCTCGTTCCGCGTGGCGTTGAAGATATGCAGGCCCTCCCAGAGCGGCTTCATCTCGGAATCCAGAATGTAATATTCGAATTCATGGGCCATGACGGCGAGATAGCCCATCTTCTCGGCCTGATCCAAAAGCCGGCGCACGACATAACGTGGCGCGGCGCCGAGCGGCCGGCCGGGCTCCCACACGGTATCGCAAACGACCCGCACGGTATCGGGAAGCCACGGCACGGACCGGACCGATTCGAAATCGGGAAAGAGCCTCTGGTCCCGGTACTTCACCTCTTCGTGGTAGAGCGAGGCGGGAACGACCATCGAAGCCGTGTCGAGCGAGAGCACCCCGCCATACATGTTGAGGCCCTTCCGGGCGTAACCCTCGACCTTGTCGATGGGGATGACCTTCGCCCGCGCCATCCCGTGCATGTCCGGCAGCTCGAAACGCACGAAGCGAACGCCGTCTTTGCGCAGGCGCTGGACGAACGCCTCCGCGGGGTCTGAAGCGGCTTTCTTGCGCTCTGCCATCAGTGACCTCCCTCTTCGTTTTGCCTCGGGCCGGCGGCTTGCGGCCTAAGTCAGAATTTCCGCCAAGCCGGCACGCGGCCGTTCAGACCCACCATCGGAACGCCGGTCATCAAAGAGATGTCGTGGGTAAGTGCCCTGAGATCGTTCCCGTCGAGATCGTTGACATGCTTCTTTCCGCAGGACCGGGCGAAGAGCTGGATCTCCATGGTCATCGCGTTCAGGAAGTTGGTCACGCGATCGGCCGCCTCTTCCGGGTCGAGCCGGGCGACGAGCTTAGGCAACTGCGTCGTGATCCCGACGGGGCAGAGCCCCGTGTGACAGTGGCAGCACTCATAAGGCGTCGTGCCGAGGCGCGCGTAGTCGTCCACATAGAGCGGGCGGTGACAGTTGAGCGCGATGATCACGGCCGAGCCGATATAGACGGCGTCGGCGCCGAGCGCGATGCACTTCGCCGCGTCCGCGCCGTTCTTGATCCCGCCGCCGACGATCAGCTTGACCTCCTCCTTCATGCCGAGGTCGCGAAGCGCCTCGGCGGCTTCCCCCACGGCCGCCACCGTCGGAACACCGGCGTGGTCGAGCTGAATCTTCGGGGACGCCGCCGTGCCGGCTTCGGCGCCGTCGAAAACGACGGCATCGACCCCGCCGCGGGCGGCGAGGCGCACGTCGTCATAGGTGCGCGAGGCCCCCACCTTGACCGAGATCGGAATCGCGTAGTCCGTGGCCTCGCGAAGCTGCTCGAGCTTGACCGGCAGATCGTCGGCCCCGAGCCAGTCGGGATGCCGGCAGGGGCTCCGTTGATCCACGCCCTTGGGCAGGGTACGCATCTCGGCGACCTCGTCCGAAACCTTGAGCCCCAAGAGGATGCCTCCGGTGCCGGGCTTCGCGCCTTGACTGACCACGATCTCGATCATGTCCGCCTTGCGCAGATCGTAGGGGGTGAGCCCATAGCGGCTTGGGAGGTACTGGTAGACGAGCTTGGAAGAATATTTGCGTTCCTCGGGATGCATGCCGCCCTCGCCCGTGCAGGTCGAGATGCCGCAGCGGGTCGCGGCCATGCCGAGGGCGCGCTTGGCGTTGACCGAGAGCGCACCGAAGCTCATCCCGGCGATCATGATCGGACGCTCAAGAACGAGCGGGCGCTTGACTCGGCCTTCGCCGATCACAACCTGGGTGTCGCAGCGCTCGCGGTAGCCCTCGAGCGCCACGCGCGAGAGGCCCGAGGGCACGAACACCAGATCGTCGAAGGATGGGAAATCCTTCCGTTTCGTGGCTTGGCCGCGGATCTGATAGCGGCCGAGATCGGCCTTTTCGTGGATCTCCTCGATCGCTTCGGGGCTCCAAATTCCGCCGAACTCCCGCAATCGCGGGAAATCGGACGCTGCCGGCTCGACCGTTGGTCGTTCGGCTTTCACAGAACTTCCTTCCATACGTCGAAATCCTTCTTGTCGAAGTGATGAAGCGTGCCGTCGCAGATCAGCTTCTTGAAGCCCTTGGGCGGTTTAATGCCGTAGCCCGCCAGCATCTCGCGAAGCTCGTCGAGATCCTCCTTGCCCGCCTCGACGACCGCCACGCCGTTGCCGAGTTCGGTGATCTCGCCGCCCACATAGATCGCGCCGTCATACATCGAATCACCCAAGGAACCCGCGGCGTCTCCGCAGATGACGATGCGCCCCTTCTGCATCATGAAACCCGTCATGTAGCCGGCGTCTCCCCCGACGATGAGATCGCCCCACTTCTGCCCGATGCCGGAGCGGGGACCGACGCTCCCCTTGATCACGACGCGCCCTCCCCGAAGCGAGGGTGCGGCCGCGCTCGCGGCGTTGCCGTGAACCACGACCTCGCCCTCCATCAAGTTATCGCCGACGCCCCAACCGGCGCTGCCCAAAATCTCGGCGCGGACATGGTCGCACAGGCTCACGGCGTAATAACCGACATGGCCACGAAAGACGAGCCGGATGGGATCGGTGATCGAGACGGCCAGGTTGTGGCGCGCCTGCGGGTTGAGGACCTCGACCTCGTTCACGCCATCGGCCGCGGCGTTTCGCAGGAACTGGTTGATTTCGGCGGTCGCCTTGCCGGCGCAGTCGAGCGTCCGTTTGTTTTCTACAGCCGCCATACCAAGACCGCGCCGGCGCCCGGCTCCCACACGTCCATGTCCGATTGCACACCCTCGCGGATCGCCCAACTGTCGGAGGCCATCGCCATGAACTCGTCATTCTCCGCGACGACCATCGGCTTGAAACCGAACTGATCCTTGACGAGGCCGATCGCGTCCTTGGTCATCGCCACATAGGTGAACGAGCCATCGATCACCACGATCGACTCCTTCAGCGCGTCCTCGAAGCTGCCGCCTTCGGCCATGACATCGGCGATGACAACCGCGCAAATCTCGGAATCATTCCCCGTGGTGAAGGTGTAGCCCTTGTTCTCGTAAGCCCAGCGCAGGCGATGATAATTCGTGATATGCCCGTTGTGCATGATGAGGATGTCGCGAAAACTTCGCGCCGAGAGCGGCTGGGCGTGGGAGAAGTCGACGCGGCTCTCGGTTGCGTTGCGCACGATCCCCATCGCCGCCGGCCCGTCATAATGGGTGAGGTGAAACGCCTCCTCCAGGCGGTCGACGGTGCCGATATTCTTGATGATCTCGACATGGTCGCCGATGCTCGCGACCGTGACACATTCATCGATCGCGTCGATGCCGTCGACGAGCTCACGATCCGACCCCGAATAGCGGATCGCGGCCCGCACATAGCCCTCGTGATCGGCGACCGCCTCGACTTTTCCCACCGTGTCGAGATGCTCGACGATGCGCGGGCCCCAGCCGGGCTCCTCATAATTGACATCGACGAACAACGCACCGTCCTCGTTCGCCTGCCAAAGCGCGACACCCGTTGAATCCCGTCCGCGCCGGCGGATGCTGTCGAGAATCCGGTAGGCGACCTCACCGGTCTTCTGCGAGCGCTCAGGGTTCTTGAAATAAATGCCGCCAATCCCACACATGCGTCCAACCCCGTCTGTCGTGAACTCGGCCCGGCCGCGCCGAGGCGTCAAGCCGGCGGTTTGTTCACCTTGAGCCTCTTGTCGAGCTGCGACCAGGGGATCATGGCGTCGATCCACGCATTGATGCGATCGATCGCCACCAGGGCGGCCTCGGTCACCTCGACGAATTCCGCGGCGTTCTTCGGGCCCTGGCGCTCGAAATAGCGCGCGAGCTCCTCGAACAAGGCGACGGTCTTCTTGAGGTTCCACTTGGCGAGGCGCGCGGCGTGCCGGCGCAAGATCGCCGCCGTCACCTTGTTGAGTTCCGAAAGCTTCACGCCCCGTTCCAGAGCCAGCGCACGCATCACCTGAATGTTCTCGCCGGCCCAAAAAGTGTTGAAGTTCGCGTAAAAGGCGCAAGGCAACCGCCCCATCGGGGGAAGCCCGTGGCGGCGGAGCGCCTTGATGTCGGCGGTCTCACGCCGCCAGGATTCCTCGAGGGCGCAGTTGAGTCGGCGGACCATGGCCGCCGTCGCGGGCGAGCGGCTCGCGCGCTTCCCAGCCGCCTTCTTCGTGGCTTTCTTTCGTGCTGCAGCCATCACTCTCCCTCCTACGCGCTCTCAAGCTTCGCGGGAATCGGGCCCTCCTTGAGAATACGGCGTCCGGCCGGCCTCAAATGGTTGAGACCCTTCACGATCTTGGCGAAGACGCTGACCTTCCCGAAAGGTTTCGTGTCGCCATAGAAGATGCAGATCGTCTGGCGGCCTGGGTAGTAGCCGATGTCGC
>JAPUJA010000293.1 GCA_027296525.1 Pseudomonadota bacterium
TTCAGGGCAAGACTATTTCCCGGACGGCATGACCCGTGAGGTCTATTATGAGCCCCGCAAGCGGGGGTTCGAGCGCGAAATCGCCAAGCGGCTCGAATACTGGAATCGGCTGCGTGCCGAGAAGACGTCGTCGCCCGAAGACGAACCCCCACCAGGTCGGACGGACAGAGGGAAGAAAGACGGGCCGTGAAGACCGTGTTGGCCGTCGCCTTCGGGGGTGCGATCGGGGCGCTCGGGAGGTATTATGCCGTGGGTTGGGCCGAGCGGCTTCTCAACCACTGGCTCGGACCCGGCTTCCCTTACGGCACGCTCGCGGTCAACATCATCGGGTCCTTCGCGCTTGGGGTTCTCGTCGAATCCCTCGCCCTTGCCTTCAGCATCGCGCCGGAACTCCGCCTCCTGCTCGTCGTGGGGATGCTCGGCGGCTTCACGACCTTCTCGGCCTTCTCGCTCGACGTCGTGCTGTTGATCGAGCGCGGCGACAGCTTGCGCGCCGCTTTTTACGTGTTGGGCTCGGTCGGCCTCTCGGTGGGCGGGCTTTTCGCCGGGCTGCGTGTGATGCGCTGGGTCCTGGCGTGAGCGCGGCACATACCGTCGAAGTCGCCGCGGAAGAGCGTGATCTCCGGCTCGACCGGTGGTTCAGGCGGCATTTTCCCGCCCTTGCTCACGGTCATTTGCAGAAGCTGCTGCGCACCGGACAGGTGCGCTTGGACGGCAAGCGTGTCCGTGCCGATGCCCGTCTTGCGGCGGGTCAGAAGATACGCGTGCCACCGCTCGGCGAGACGCCGCCGCACGAGCCCTCGCCACGCGGGACCACGCCGCGCGGGACCACGTCGCGCGGGACCACGTCGGGCGGGACCACGTCGCGTGAAACCCGCTCGGAGAAGGCGGCGCGGGAAGAGGCCGAAGCTCAGCTTCGCGGGCGGATCATCTATCAGGACGATCGGCTGATCGCGATCAACAAGCCCGCAGGGCTCGCGGTTCAGGGCGGCACGAAGGTTGTCCAGCATGTCGACGCCTTGCTCGACGGCCTGTGCATGGGCGCGCCCGAACGCCCCCGTCTCGTGCACCGGCTCGATCGCGATACGAGCGGCGTCTTGCTGCTCGCGCGCGATCCCGCCACGGCCGCGCGGCTCACCTCCGACTTTCGCCGCAAAGCCGTCCGCAAGATCTACTGGGCCCTCGTCAAAGGCGTCCCGAAGATCGCGCAGGGCCGCATCGACGCGCCGCTCGCTAAGAAACCATCGGAACGCGGCGAGCGCGTCGCGGAAGACACCGAGACCGGCAAGCGCGCCGTCACCTATTATCGCGTCGTGGAGCAGGCGGGGCGCCGGGTGGCGTGGCTGGCGCTACTGCCTGTTACGGGACGCACCCATCAGCTTCGCGTACACTGCGCCCTGATAGGAACCCCGATCGTGGGCGATGTGAAATACGGCGGTCGCGAGGCCTCGCTCGAGGGTTTCGCGCACCGGCCTCATCTCCATGCCCGGGAGATTGTGCTCAGCCATCCGGCCGAACGCGAGCTCTCGATCGTCGCGCGGCTTCCGCCCCATATGGCGGCGGCCTGGGATTTTCTCGGGTTCGACCCGGCCTATCGCGACGATCCGTTTCGCGAGCTCTCGTCTTGACGCCATGCCTCCCGAGGCCATGCCTCCTGAGGCCATGAAAGACAGCACCGGTCGTCGGGTCGCGCGTTTCTACGAGGCCGTCGCCGCCGCGACGGTCGAGGGAGGCTTCACGGTCTTGCTCGATGGACACGCGCTCAAGACACCCGCCAAGAACTCCTTCCGCCTGCCGACCGAGGCCCTCGCTCAGGCGGTCGTGGAGGAATGGCTCGCCCAGGACGAGAACGTCGAATGGGCGCAAATGCCGCTCACGCGGCTCGCCTTTTCGGCGATCGACCGGATGCCGCAATTTCGCGAACTGACCATCGAGGAGATCGTCAAATACAGCCAAACCGATCTTGTGTGCTATCCCGTGGAACTCCCGATCGAGCTCGCACGCCGTCAGGTGGCGGCCTGGCGGCCGCTGCTGATTTGGTTCCGTGACCGGTTCGGCGTCGAGCTCGAGGTGGCCAACAATGTCACGCCGGTCGATCAGCCGCTCGGGCTCGAGACGGTGCTCAAGACGCACATCGCGTGGCTCGACGATATGCGCCTTGCGGTGCTTTACAGCACGACGGCGAGTTGCGGCTCGATCGTGCTCGGTCTGGCCTTGCTCGAGGGGCATCTCGGCGCGGCGGAAGCCTTCGCCGCCTCTCAGATCGACGAGAGCTACCAAATCGAGCGCTGGGGGACGGACGCCGAATCCGACGCCCACCGCGTCGCGCTCCAGGTGGATATCGAGGCGGGGGCACGGTTCCTCGAGCTCCTGGCCGGCTGATCGCCGAGGCCCGATATCTTTCGCGAGAGTTCATTTCTCCGTTACCATGCCCGAGTTAGAATGGTTATCGCGAGGCCGCTTGATCCGGTGAGAGCGGCGAGGGGGCCGGCGTCGACGGATCACGGTGCTCCGGCCCTTCGGCGGAGGTTCACGACATGAGGATTTGGGTGCCGTTCGCGGTGATTGGCGGCCTGATTGTGGCTGTCCTGATCGCGGCCGTGATATTGCTGAGCACACAAGACGTCGAGGTCTACAAGGAGCTCATCGAGGAGCAGGCGAGGAAGGCGACCGGGCGTGAGCTCAAGATCAACGGTGAGCTCGACCTCGCGATTTCCTTTTCGCCGGCGATCACCGCGACCGACGTCGTCTTCGCCAACGTCGAATGGGGCTCGCGCCCTGAAATGCTCAAGCTCGAGCGTGTGGAAGCCAAGGTCGCCCTCATCCCGATGCTCATGGGCACGGTCGACGTCAAGCGGCTCGTTCTGGTCGGCGCGGATATTTACCTGGAGACGGATCTCTCGGGTCGCGGCAACTGGGAGTTCGAGCCCGTGGAGGAGGAGCCGGAGGGGGAGGAAGCCTCCGAGGTCGCCGAGGCGGAGCCGGAGGAACGGGAGGAACCGGAGGAGCAAGAGCTCGAGGACGCCGAGCTTCCGATCGTGCGCGATGTGCGGATCGAGGATCTCGTCATCACCTATCGGGACGGTGAGACGGGCGAAACGACCGAGATCGTGTTCGAGCGCCTTTCGGGAAGTCAAAATGAGCCGGGCGGCCCCTTGAGCTTCGATCTGCTCGGGCGGCTCGACGAGGCCGAAATCGCGCTCGAAGGGATCATCGGCTTCGGCGAAAAAGACATTCCGTTGCGGGTTACGGGCGAGGCCGCGGGCGCCGCCCTCAACATCATCGGGACGATCGCGGATCCCATGGCGGGGAAGGGCCTCGATCTCACCATCGAGATCGAAGGGCAGACGATCAAGAGCCTCGGCGCTCTCACGGGCGGTGATCTGCCCGACATCGGTCCCTACCGGATAACCACCAGGCTTTCGGACTTCGGCGAGATCTACCGGCTCGACGATCTCGATATGCGGCTCGGCCCGAGCGATCTGACCGGCGTCATCGAGCTCGTCATGGGCGATGAGCGGCCGAGCTTCAGCGCCGATCTCAACTCCAGGCTTCTCGACTTGACGGCGTATACGGGGGCGCCCGCGGCGGGCAGACCGCCCACGGGTCCCGGCAATGGCGGGACCGGCGGCGCCGGCGCGGAGAGCGACAGCTTGATCGCATTATCGGAGGGCGGGGACGCTGCCCCGGCGGCGAGCGCCGAGCGCCTGTTCAGCGACGAACCGTTCGACTTCTCGGCGCTCGGCTCGATCGACGGCCGGGCAAAGCTCACGGCCGAAACCGTGCGCCTCGAAAAAACGACGATCTCGAACCTTGACGTCGTGATCGAGCTCCAGAGCGCTCGCGCCACGGTGAGCCCGCTTCTGGCGCATTTCGGCGGCGGGCAGTTGGATGCGGACCTGGTGCTCAATGCGCGCCAGGCGACGCCCTCTTTCAGCGCAAGGCTCGTGCTTGCCGACGCCGACCTCGGGCGCGTGACGGAGGAGATGGAGATCACGGACATCCTCGAGGGGCGGTTCGACCTCGAGGCCGATCTCAAGGGGGCGGGTGGTTCGATGCATGCCCTCATGGCCAGTCTCAACGGACGCCTCAGCGTCGAGATGGGTGAAGGCCAGTTGAACAGCGGGTACATCGACTACCTCGCGGCCGATCTCTTATCCACGCTCACCTCCTGGGGCGAGACTTCGGACGTGACCCGCGTGAACTGTATGGTCGCGCGATTCGATATCCGGAACGGGATCGCGAGCGCCAGCGACCTGCTCCTCGATACCGCGAAGATGACGGTCTCGGGCGAGGGAACCGTCGATCTCGGAAAGGAGGAGCTGGACCTCACCCTCACGCCCCGGCCGAAGGAGGAGAGCCTCATCAGCCTCGCCCTGCCCGTCGACATCCGCGGGCCTCTGAGCGACCCTTACGTCCTGCCGAACGAGGAGGCGGTGGCGCTCGGCGTGGCGGCCCTGGCCGGGCAGATCGCGCTCGGGCCGATCGGGCTGTTGATCCCCTTGGTGAGCGCGGGCACGGGTGATGAGAATCCCTGCGTCGTCGCGCTCCAAGAAGGCGTGGCCCAGCCGACGGCTCCGCCGCAGGAAGAGGAACGGCCGGGCATTTTCGAGCCGCTCAAGGATATCTTGGACAGCATCTTCTAAAGCCTGAAAACCGGCGTTTCTTGAGAGCGCCGCCACGCGGCCCCTTCGGAATTTCCTCAGCCCCTTCCCGGTAGTGTCTCAGTTTAAAATTTGTTGCGCTGAATGCGCAAAGCAGACCCGAATGTCCGATGTTGGGGGCAAAGCGGACGTCGGAGGATGGGGTCTTTGACGTCTGCTTCTAGCCATTTCCGGACATACGGCCTGAGCGCAGTGAGACAGACAATAGGCATGAATCTCCAGAATTGTTACACACACCTGGCACGACTAATCTAAGAATCCTAGAACCCGTTACCTGCACAATGTCGGCGTGAAGGGAGATCTAGCCATGAGTGATACCCATAAGGGTAAGTGTTTCTGTGGTGGCGTCGAAATCGAGGTGTCTGGCGCGCCGGAGGCGATGGGTTACTGCCATTGTGAGTCCTGCCGGTCATGGTCAGCAGGGCCTGTCAACGCCTTCACATTGTGGAAGGTCGATTCGGTAACAATCACAAAGGGCGCTGAATTTGTCGGCAGTTTTCAAGAAACCGAACGCAGCGACCGGCAATTTTGCACGAAATGCGGTGGCCACATTATGACGGCTCACCCGCACTGGGGCCTGATAGATTTCTACGCCACCATTTTGCCAAGTCTGAAATTCGAACCTGGCATTCACGTAAACTACGCAAAGACGGTTCTGCCGATGAAAGACGGACTGCCTAAGTTGAAAAATTTTCCCGCTGAACTCGGTGGCTCTGGTGACCCTGTACCAGAGTAATCCCTGCCCAATTTGTGCAGCGCCACTCACGCGCGCATGAGAATGTCGGTTATCCGCCCAGGAGCGGACTCAACAGCGCACCGCGTGCTAGGTCAGGGTGTAATTGCTGCTTTCGAGCCGACCGGTTGTGCGGGCCCGGTAATGAGCAATGACGGCGGCGGGATTGTCAAAGTCGGGCCTTACAGAAGATCCCTTGGAGGTTTTGGCAGTTTTGTCAGTTCGTCCTTTGGACGTTTCCAGGGTTTCAATATCCGGGCGGCATACATCAACGGCCCCGCCCGCACTGTCGTTTTTTCCCTGAATCGATAACGCCCGCTTGTTTTAGAGCTCGTATTATCTGGTTCACCCCATAGTCGGGGACGGCGTAATACTCCTTGAGATGTCCCCTCGTCGGCCTCATTCCCTTGGATGAACGCATCGGTGAGCTCACAAGCAACCGAATCGCGCATCTGCTTGGGCGGGCTCTTCATGTAGTAGGCGGAGGCCGCCTCCAAAGGTCCGCCGATACCGCGCTCCAGACCCAACTTGGCGCAGCGAACCGCATCGATGACCACGCCGGCGCTGTTGGGAGAATCCTGGACCGACAGTCTGAGTTCAAGTTCCAACGGCACGTCCCCGAAGCCGCGGCCTTCCATCCGGATGAAGGCAACCTTGTTGTCGTCCTGCCACGGCACGTAATCGGACGGCCCGATATGAATA
>JAPUJA010000294.1 GCA_027296525.1 Pseudomonadota bacterium
CACGTTGCCAGGCGTCACGCGGTTGGCCGAAGCGATCCTGACGCACGGCGAAGGCGTGCATCTTCTCAGGGATTTCGCCGAGAGGCGCTCGCTCGCCGAGATCACAGATTTCCATATTGGCTCCCTCCGGTTTAACCGATCCGTTTCTTGTCCAAGCCGAACGTCACGCTAGGGCTGTCTCACGGCTTACCAGGCCGAGACACAGGCTGACCTCCTTCAACAGCTCCACAGTCCTCCGCGAGGCTCGCAATCTCGCGGTCCCGCCCCTCGGAGAGCATCACGTCACGCCAGCCGGGGTTGTCCCGAAGAAGCGCGCGGTACTGCGTGCGCAGCGCCCCGATGAGCTCGCCGCCCCGGCCCAGGAGCTCGTCGCCGATCTCGATCATGCGAAGGTTGGGCCAGGCGTTCCGCCGCACGTCGGCGACGGTCCTGACGATATCGTGCGCATCCGCCTCCGGGCGGGCCGACGCCAGGAGCAGAATGGTCGCGGCCGTCGAGCGCGACACGCCGGCATGGCAGTGGACGAGCAGGTGAACCGAATCCGCAGGCGCGCGAAGGAGATCCGCGCCGAAAGCAAAGAGCGTTTCGATGTGGGCATGCATGGGCGCGACCACGCCCTCGCCTTCCTCGATCACGTCGTGGAAGCGAAGCTCGAGGCGCGCCTCTTCGGGGTGGGATGACCAGTCGGGCGGCATAGGATGGCCCGGATCGAGAATCGATATGAGGTGGCTTACGCCGCGCTCCCGGTAGCGGGCGAGTTCGTCGAGCCCACAGATGCTGAACCGAAAAGGGGCCACGCCCTCTCCCTTCGTATGATCGAACCGCCTGGGCCTCATGCCCCGCGAAGGCGCTTCACTCATAGCGCGCGAACTGAGCATCGCGCCATTCGAGCGCCTCTTTGAAGCCCTTCGCGCGCCGTATGCCATCGAACTCCCGAAACTCAGGCGTCTCGGTCGAATCGAGCATCGTGCTTGCCGCGACACCATAATTCATGGCCGGACGAAAACCCATGGAATCGTAAGCGTTGTTGATCGAACGCTTGTTCCACTGCAGACAGGCGAGCGCGACCTGGGACATCCGCTTGGCGATCTTCATCACCTCGTCACGCAACGCATCCTTGGGGAAGACACGGCTCACGAGCCCGAGGCGGAGCGCCTCCTGGGCGTCGATCATGTCGCCTGTGTAGATCAGCTCGCGGCAGCGCGGACCGAGGATGAAGGGCATGATCATGGTCGCGACGCCGGCCGAGAAACGCGTCTCGATGACGGCGAATTTCGAGTCTTCCGAGCAGTAGCGCGTATCGCACATCTGGGCGAATTCCAGCCCGCCCGCGAGGCAAAAGCCGTCGATCATGGCGATCACCGGTTTGCTGCAATTCCATACCGTGTAGGTGAATTGGAGGTCGTGATAGAGACGCTCCCACCATTCCTCGAGGCTTTGCTTCATGCCTTCATCACCCTCGCGGATGTCGTAGCCCGCGGAGAAGGCCTTGCCCCCGGCCCCGGTGATGACGAGCACACGAACGCTTTTGTCCTTATCCGCCGCGCCGACGGCCTCGGTCACTTCCGCGCAGAGTTGCAGGCTGAGCGCGTTCATCCGCTTGGGCCGATTGAGGGTGATGATCGCGACGCGATCGTCCTGCTCGTAGGTGATGGTTTCATAGGCCATGTCACTCTCCTCTTTATCTTTCGTTTGGCGCCGGTGCGCGCACCGGCTCAAGGCACGTCAAGGCTCAAAGCATCTCGATCAGGGCATCGACACCGATCGCCCCCTTCTCCAACACGATCACGGGATTGACCTCGACGAGCGCCGCCACCCCCACAAGGGCCGCGCCCAACCCTGAGAGCGCTGCGATGAAATCCGCAGCCGCTTCCATATCATAGGGACCCCTCCCCCGCACGCCTCCAAGGAGCGTCGCGGCGTGGGTTTCCTCGAGCATGGCGAGGGCCGTCCCACGGCTTACCGGGCCGAGGCGCAGGCTGACCTCCTTCAACAGCTCCACCTGGGTGCCCCCGAGGCCGACGGCGAGGATGCTGCCGAAGGCGGGGTCGTTGCGCACGCCGACGATCAGCTCGATCCCAAGCCCCACCATGGGTTGCACGGTGATGCAAGCGTCGCTCGCCAACTCGGGATGGGCGCCGAGATAGCCGTCGAGCTCGTGGAAGGCCGTGCCAAGAGCCGCGCGGTCGGGAAGCGCGAGGCGAACCAGGCCGAGGTCGCTCTTATGCGGAAGCTCGGGCGCCGTCGCCTTGAGCGCGACCGGATAGCCGAACGTCTCGGCGATCGCCGCCGCCTCGTCCACGCTTCGGGCGCGCCGGCTCGCCGCCATGGCAACGCCCGCCTGCCTGAGCAGGGCGAAGAGATCGGGCTCGGCCATCCGGGGGTCATCGGCGAGCTTCTTTCGCCAGGCCGAGCCATCGGCAAGCGCGGGGTCATCGCGCTCGGGCCCGCGATAGGCCGACCAGCGCGCGATCGCGGCGAGCGCCGCGCCGGCGCCCGAGAGATAGGGGATGCCGGCATCGCTTAGGCTCGCGGCGATCGAGGCGTTGGGCGTCGGCGCCGCTATGTTGTTGAAGAGGAGGAACTTGCTCGCCGCCTCCGGCGCCCTTTCCGCGAGGATCCCGGCCATCTCCTGGACGACCTCGAGATCATAGCCGCCGGCGTTCGGCGGGTCGGCCGAGCAGGCGACCAGCCCGATCGAGCGATCGATCGCAAGCGCATCGAGGATCTCGCGAAAGATCTCGCCGCCCCAGGCGTTGCCCCAGATATCGAGCGGGTTGCTCAATGTGGTGAAGGGGGGAAGCAGGGTTCGGAGGCGATCCGTGACGTCGCTCGAGAGCGCCGGCATGTCGACGCCAGCGGTGGCGGCGAGGTCGGCGATGAGCGCGCTCTCGCCGCCCGAGAGCGTGATCGCGGTGACCTTGGGGCTGGCCGGCGGCTCGGGGTAAGCGGAGAACAGCACGGCCGCCTCGTTCAGCGCGTCGAGATCGTCGAGGCGGACGATCCCGTGGCGGCGGAAGAAGGCGTCGTAGACCGCATCCTCGCCCGAGAGCGCCCCGGTATGCCCGGCGACCGCGGCGCGGCCCGCCTCGCTTCGCCCCACCTTGACGGCGAGCACGCGTTTCTTGCGCCTCGCCGCCTCGGCCGCGGCGGCGGCGAACTTCTCCGGATCACGGATCTGCTCGAGGAACAGCATCACGGTCTGCACGTCTTCGTCACGCACCAGATAGGCGAGATAGTCGGCCACCTCGCAGACCGCCTCGTTCCCGGTCGTGATCACATAGGCGAGGCCGAGATGCCGCTCGTCTTGCGCCAGCGCGATCGCGACCGAGCCGCTCTGGGAGATGATCGCGACCGGGCCGGGCTCGAGCCCCGGCGGACTGGTCGTCCAAAACGGCGCGCGGGCGCGGACATTGATCAGGCCCAGATTGTTCGGGCCGCAGAGCGCGATGCCGTGGCGCGCGCAAATCGCTTCGACCCGGCGTTGGAGCGCCTCGCCCTCCGGCCCGCCGTCGGCATAGCCGCTGCCATTTATGAAGGCCGCTCGCACGCCCCGGGCCGCCGCCTCTTCCAAGACCTCAGGGCCGCCCCCGGCCGGGATCGCGATGAAGACGGCATCCACGCTGCCCGGGATTTCGGATACCGACGGATAGCAGGGAAGCCCGGCGACCTCGTCGTAACGCGGGTTCACCGGGTAGA
>JAPUJA010000295.1 GCA_027296525.1 Pseudomonadota bacterium
GGGCTCCGGCTGGGTGTTCGCGCACACCATCGCGCGCGATGCGCCCCACCCCTTGAACGCTCCCTTCAGCCTCGAACGCTTCACGACTGGCGCGCTCGTCGACGAGCACGGCGCGGCGGCCGTCGCCCATTAGGAGCGCTCCGCATGCTGCTGATCGAATGCCCCTGGTGCGGGCCACGCGACGAGGTGGAGTTCCGCTGCGGCGGCGAAGCCCACATCGCCCGCCCGCAGGATCCCGACGCGCTCGATGACGCGGCCTGGGCGGACTATGTCTTCATGCGCACGAACCCCAAGGGCTGGCATCGCGAACGCTGGTGCCACAGCCAAGGTTGCCGGCGCTGGTTCAATGTCCGGCGCAGCACAGTGAGCCACGAGATCACCGCCGTCTACAAGATGGGTGAAGAGCCCCCCGAGGCGGAGGGAAGCGCGCAATGAACGGCGCCTATCGGCTTCCGGGCAAGGGGCGCGTCGATCATGAAAGGCGCCTCAATTTCAATTTCAATGGAAGGCGCTACGAAGGCCTCGCGGGCGACACGCTGGCCTCGGCGCTTCTCGCCAACGGCGTTGTTCTCGTCGCACGGAGCTTCAAATACCATCGTCCGCGGGGGATCATGACCGCCGGCGCGGAAGAGCCCAACGCGCTCGTCCAGCTCGAGACGGGCCCCTGGTCGGAGCCCAACATCCGCGCCACCCAAATCGAGCTCTATTCGGGCCTCGAAGCTCGAAGCGTGAACGCCTGGCCCAGCGTCGGGTTCGACATCGGCGCGCTCAACGGCCTGTTCGCGCGGCTCTTCGTCGCGGGCTTCTACTACAAGACCTTCATGCGCCCGAAGCTCCTCTGGGAGCGGCTCTACGAACCCGCGATCCGGCGCATGGCCGGCATGGGCAAGGCGCCGACCACGCCCGACCCCGAGATCTACGACAAGATGCACGCCCATTGCGACCTGTTGGTCGTGGGCGGCGGGCCGGCGGGCTTGGCCGCAGCGCTTGCGGGCGCGCGAAGCGATGCGCGGGTGTTCCTGGTCGACGAGCAGAACGAGCTCGGCGGTTCGCTCTTGAGCCGCCGCGCCGAGATCGAGGGCGCCCCGGCGATGGAATGGGTCGCCAAGGCCGTCGAGGAACTCGAGGCGCGCGCGAACGTCACCCTGCTCACCCGCGCCTCGGCCTTCGGCTATTACGATCATAATTACCTCGGCGTCGTCGAGCGGCGCACCGATCACATCGCGCCATCGCGCCGCCCGCTGATCGCGCGCCAGCGGCTCTGGCATCTGCGCGCCAAGGAGGTCGTGCTCGCGACTGGGGCGATCGAGCGGCCCCTCGTCTTCGCCGACAACGACCGCCCCGGCATCATGCTGGCGAGCGCCGCCCAGAGCTACGTCAACCGTTACGGGCTCGCGCCGGGCAAGCGCGCGGTCGTCTTCACCAACAATGACGGCGCCTATGAGGCCGCGCTCGATCTTCTCGACGCCGGGGTCGAGGTGGCGGCGATCGTCGATCCGCGCTCCAAGCCCGAGGGCGAGCTCGCCGCTCTTGCCCGCAAACGCGGCATCGAGGTCCTCGCGAGCGCCGCGATCACCGCGACCCGGGGCCGCAAACGGATCGCCGCCGTCGAGGTCATGGCACTCGAGGGCGATCGGGTTCGCGGCCCGCGGGCCTGGATCGGCTGCGATCTCCTGGCAATGTCGGGCGGCTGGACTCCGACCGTTCATCTCTTTTGCCAGGCCAAGGGGCGGCTTCGCTACGATGCGACCAAGGCCTGTCTCGTCCCGGACGTTATCGCCCAGGCCACCCATGTGACGGGCGCCGCGAACGGCGGCTTCGAGCTCGCGGCGGTGCTCGGAGAGGGTTTCGCGGCGGGGCGCGCCGCGGCCTCCCGCGCGGGCTTCGAAAGCCCCGAAGCGCCGCCGATCACGGCCACGTCATATCGCGAAAGTCCGCTTCATCCCCTCTGGATCGTGCCCTCCGTCAAGCCCCTCGGGCGCGGTCACGGCAAACATTTCGTCGATTTTCAGAACGACATCACGGCCGCCGACATTCTTCTGGCGGCGCGGGAAGGCTACGAGTCGGTCGAGCATCTCAAACGCTACACGACCACCGGCATGGGCACCGACCAGGGCAAGCTCTCCAACGTCAACGCGCTCGCGATCCTCTCCGGCACCCTCGGCCAATCGATCCCGGAGACCGGGACCACGACCTTCCGCGCGCCCTACACGCCGGTGAGTTACGGGGTGCTCGCGGGCCGCGATATCGGCGATCTCTCGGATCCCATCCGCATCACCGCGATCCATGAGTGGCACCTCGAGCGGGGCGCCGTGTTCGAGGATGTCGGCCAATGGAAGCGCCCCTGGTATTTCCCTCGAAAAAACGAGGACATGGCCGCGGCGCTCAAGCGCGAGTGCAAGGCGGTGCGCGAGTCGGTGGGCGTGCTCGACGCCTCGACGCTCGGCAAGATCGACATCCAGGGCCCGGACGCCGTCGAGTTCCTGAACCGCATCTACACCAACGGCTGGAGCACGCTTACGTACGGCCAGTCGCGCTACGGCATGATGTGCCACGAGGACGGCATGGTGTTCGACGACGGGGTGACCACGCGGCTGGGCGAAAATCGCTTCCTGATGACGACCACCACGGGCAACGCGGGCCCGGTGCTCGACTGGCTCGAGAGCTGGCTCCAGACCGAATGGCCCGAGCTTCGGGTTTACTGCACCTCCGTCACCGACCAGTGGGTGACCGTCAGCATCGCCGGCCCCAAGGCGCGAAAGCTGCTCGGCGAGCTCGCGCCCGAGATCGCGCTCGACGGGGAGAGCTTTCCCTTCATGACCTTTCGCCAGGGAAAGGTCGCGGGCGTCGAGGCGCGCCTCTTCCGGGTGAGCTTCACGGGCGAGCTTTCCTTCGAGATCAACGTCCCCTCCTGGCACGGGCTCCATGTCTGGGAGGCGGTCATGGCGACGGGCGAAAAACACGGCATCACGCCCTATGGCACCGAGACGATGCATGTGCTGCGCGCCGAAAAGGGCTTCGTGATCGTCGGTCAGGACACCGACGGCACGGTCACGCCCGAGGACCTCGGCATGGGCTGGATCGTCTCGAAGAAGAAGGATTTCCTCGGCCGGCGCTCCTTCGCGCGCGTCGACACCGCGCGATCTGACCGCAAGCAGCTCGTCGGGCTCCTGCCCGATGATCCTAAAGAGGTGCTGCCCGAAGGCACGCAACTCGTCGGCGACGCGAACGCGCGTTCGCCGATGGCGCGTTCGCTGATGGTCGGCCATGTGACCTCGAGCTATGCGAGCGCGGTGCTCGAACGCTCCTTCGCGCTCGCGCTTGTCAAAGGCGGGCGGGCGCGCATCGGCGAGACGCTCTATGCGCCGCTCGTCGGGAAGACCGTGGCCGCGCGCATCACCGAGCCGGTGTTCTTCGATCCCAAGAACGAGCGGCGCGATGGCTGACGCGAAACGAAGCCCCCTCGCCTTCATGACGAGCGCGCTGGCCGAGGCGGAAGTGCCGGACGCGGTCGCGCTCCGGGAGCTGTCGCCCCGGACGCAAATCGATCTTCGCGGCGAGGTGGCGGACCCGGCCTTCGCCGGGACCGTCGAGAGCGCGCTTCGCTTGACCCTCCCGAGGACGCCCAATCGCGTCGCCGACGCCGGCGGGCTCCTGGCGCTCTGGCTCGGCCCCGACGAGTGGCTTCTGGTCGGCCCCGAGGCGAGCGACCTCGAGGCCCGGCTTCGAAGCGCGCTCTCGGGCCAACATGTCGCGATCACCGATGTCTCGGCCAACCGCACGGTGCTCGAGCTCGGCGGCCCCAAGGCGCGCGAGATCCTCAATAAAGGCTGCCCGCTCGATCTCGACCCCCGGGTCTTCGGGCCCGGACAATGCGCCCAATCGATCCTCGCCCGCGCGCAGCTTCTCTTGCACCAGCGCGACATCGAACCTACTTATCATCTCTATGTCCGAGGCTCGTTCGCGTTCTACGCCGCCTCCTGGCTGATCGACGCGATGAAGGAATACCGCTTCGCGAAGCGGGGCGGGAGGAGAGAGAGATGAGCGTCAGCGTCTTCGAGCTTTTCAAGATCGGTCTCGGGCCCTCGAGCTCCCACACCGTGGGGCCGATGAAGGCCGCGCGCCGCTTCCTCGAGGAGGTCAAGCCGCTCGATCGCGTCACCCGCGTCACCGTCGAGTTGTTCGGCTCGCTCGCGCTCACGGGCGCCGGGCACGCGACCGATACCGCGATCCTCCTGGGGCTCGCGGGCGAGCGGCCCGAGGACGCCGATCCCGAGACGGTCCCGGCTCTGCTCGTCGGGATCCGCGAACGTGCGCGCATCGCGCTTCTAGGGGTGCATGAAATCGCCTTCAACGAGGCCGACGATCTCCACTTCAAGATGGGCGAGATCCTGCCCTTCCACACCAACGGCATGCGCTTCACCGCGTTCGGGATCGGCGGCGCCGTGTTGTCGAGCGACGAATTCTATTCGGTGGGGGGCGGCTTCATCGTGAGCGCGGCCGAATCCGAAGGCGCCGTGACCGCCCCCACGGAACAGGCGAAGCTCGACATCCCGTACGACTTCCGCTCCGCCGACGAGCTGCTCGCCATGGGAAAGCGCGACGGCGCGACGATCGCGGAGATGGTGATGGCCAACGAAAAATACCTGCGCGGCGAAAGCGAGATTCGCGCCGGCATCATGCGCCTCTGGGGGGTCATGAACGATTGCATCGAGCGGGGCTGCGAGACCGGCGGCTCGCTTCCCGGGCGGCTCAAGGTTCGCCGGCGGGCGAAAGAGCTCAAGGAGAGGCTCCTGGAGGAGGCGCGCCGGAACGCGCGCGGGCCCAACGAGGCGATGGACTGGGTGAGCCTGTTCGCGATTGCGGTCAATGAGGAGAACGCCATGGGCGGGCGCGTCGTGACCGCGCCGACCAACGGGGCCGCTGGGATCATGCCGGCGGTCTTGCGCTACTACCGCGACTTCTGCCCGGACGCCGACGAGGAGGGCATCGTCACCTTCTTCCTGACCGCCGCGGCGATCGGCTCGCTCTTGAAGCGCAACGCCTCGATCTCGGGCGCCGAGATGGGCTGTCAGGGCGAAGTCGGCTCGGCCTCGGCCATGGCCGCCGCCGGCTTGGCCGCGGCGCTCGGGGGCTCGAACGAGCAGGCCGAGAACGCCGCCGAGATCGGGGTCGAGCACCATCTCGGCATGACCTGCGATCCCGTCGGCGGGCTCGTGCAGATCCCCTGCATCGAGCGCAACGCGATGGGCGCGGTCAAGGCGATCACCGCCGCCTCACTGGCGCTCAAGGGCGACGGCACCCACTATGTCTCGCTCGACAACGCGATCGAGACCATGCGCCAGACCGGGCTCGACATGAAGAGCAAATACAAGGAGACAAGCCAGGGGGGCCTCGCCGTCAACGTGCCCGAGTGTTGAGGGGGAGGTAAGGCGCGATGCGCCCTGACGATCTCGCAAGCGCGCGTTGAGCATTTTGAACGCGGGAGCCGCCCGGTTCGCCTTAGCCGAGATGCTCGCTAAACCACTCCCGCGCGGCGGCGGCGGCTTCCGCAAGATGCGACGAATAGACATCGAAGTGGCCGCAATCGATGGTCACGAGCCGTTTGGGCTCGAGCGCGCGCTCAAAGACCCGCATCTGATCGCCGCTCGGCGTGATGCTGTCGCGCGTCGCCACGATCATCATGAATGGGGTCGGTGCGATGCGCTCGATGAAGACATCGGGCTCGTATTCGAGAATGAGTTCGCGGCTGCGGAGCGTGATCTCGTTGACGAAGGCGCCGGTCTTGTCGGTCGCCTCGACCCAGGCCGCCTCCTCCGTGCCGGGCTCGACCACGGGCGTGACCACGGGCGCCGCGCCGCGCGCCCTTGCGTCCCTATCGGCGATGAAGTCCTCGATGAGCGCGGGCATCTCCGCCGGGGGCACCCAGTGCGCCATCGTTCGGTGGCCGGAGACGAGCGGGGCCTGGGCGACGACGCATTTGACCCGCCGGTCGAGCGCGCCGAGCACGATGGCGTGGCCGCCCGAATAGCTCGTGCCCCAAAGCCCGATACGTTCGCCGTCGATCCCCGGGAGCGTGCGGGCGAAGCCGATGGCGTCGCGCATGTCGTGGACCTGCTGCCACGGATCGGCTTCCTGGCGGGGCTCGCCGCCGCTCATTCCGAAGTTCCGGTGATCGTAAAGGAGAGAGGCGAGCCCGGCTTCGGCGAAGGCGCCGGCATAATCCTCGAGACCCATCGCGATCACGCCGGAGAGCCCGTGGGTCATGACGATGAGCGGCGAGGGCTCCGCGCCTAAGCGCGGCATGTAGAGCCAGCCGGCGAGCCTTGTTCCGCCGGCGTCGAACGCGATATCGCGTCGGGCAAAATGCTTCGGGCTCATGCCCCTGCCGTTCCTTATCGACTCTTAGGCGATGATCATCATGAGGCAATTTCCGGCTCTATCGGGGAAGAAATTTCCGAGGCGGTGATCTCGCCCGCGGATTGCGCTAAGCTCGGCCCAGCAAACCCGCTCGTCGCCCCGGGACACGGCGATTTGATTTGCCCGAGCGCTGCCCGAGAGGGTAACGACAATATTGGATTCAATCTCGGCGTGGGAACCTGAAAGGAGAGGCGATGCTCAACGAACTGCAGGAGCGGTGGTGCTCGGAAAGCCGGTGGGATTTCTCGGACCTGAAGGCGCTCTTCCTCAATTGCACGCTCAAACGCACGCCGGAGCTTTCGCACACGGACGGCCTGGCCCGGATCGCGCGCGCCATCATGGAGAAGAACGGCGTCGGCGTGGAGGCCTTGCGCCCGGTCGATTACGACATCGCCTACGGCGTCTATGGCGACATGACGGAACATGGCTGGGCGAAGGACGAGTGGCCCGCGATCTATGAGAAGGTAAAGGCCGCGCAGATTCTGGTCATCACCACGCCGATTTGGCTCGGCGAGAAGTCCTCGGTCTGCACCAAGGTCATCGAGCGCCTTTATTCCACCTCAGGCGATCTCAACGAGCAGGGGCAATACGCCTATTACGGGCGGGTCGGCGGCTGCCTGGTGACCGGCAACGAGGACGGCGCGAAACATTGCGCGATGAACGTCCTCTACTCCCTGCAACATCTGGGCTACGTCATCCCGCCGCAGGCGGATGCCGCCTGGCTCGGCGAGGCGGGGCCTGGCCCCTCCTACCTCGACCCCGGCTCCGGCGGGCCGGAGAACGACTTCACCAACCGCAACACGACTTTCATGACGTGGAACCTGCTCCACATGGCGCGCATGCTGAAGGACGCGGGCGGGATCCCGGCCCACGGCAACCAGCGTTCGGAGTGGGACGCCGGCTGCCGCTTCGACTTCGTGAATCCGCAG
>JAPUJA010000296.1 GCA_027296525.1 Pseudomonadota bacterium
ACCGGCGTCGTCGCACCGGTGTTCTGGTTCTTGATTCTCGGGCTCCCCGGCCTTGCCGCCTACCGGGCGATCGAGATCGTCGATCGGAGGGCGGGCCGGGGCGATGAGCGCGCGGGCGCCTTCGGCGTGGCCATCGCGCGCGTCACCGACGCCGTGAACTTCCTTCCCGCCCGTCTCGCCGGGATTCTGATCGCGGCGGCGGCGTTTTTTACGCCCTCGGCCCGGGCCGGTGGCGGCTTGCAGGTCATGTTTCGCGATGCCGGACACGGCACGGAGCCCGGCACGGCCTGGCCCCAAGCCGCGGTGGCCGGTGCCTTGGGGCTCGCGCTCCAGGGCCCCAAGCGCGTCCGCGGCCGGGTTCTCGACGCCCCCTGGCTGGGCGATGGGCGCGCCCGGGCGACGCCGCTCGACATCCGCCGGACGCTCCTCCTCTACGCCGTGGCCTGCCTCATCCTGGGCACGCTCATCCTCGCCGTTACCGCGGCGCGGCATGCCTTCTAATATCCTGCAACGTAATACAGAACCTCGAATTTTCGAGCACGGCGCGGGGCCCGGCGGCGGGTTGGGTTAACGCTTTCTCAAGGGCTCCTCGCGTACCGGTAGGGTGCGCCGAGCGTGGCTTTTCGCCGGCAAGGGGGGGCGCCCAACCCGCCGGGTGAACGGCGACGGGATCTCGATTCCGCCGGAATCGGGGCCTCTGGACGGCTGGAAACGGAGGGGGCTCAGAATTTTGCCTGGTCGAGCATGAGCATGCTGAACTCGGTCCCGCGAGTCGATTTGCGTCCGCGGCCGGAGCGCGTTCTGAGCGAGTATGCTGAGCGCTTGGCGCGATCTCGTCGCGACCGCGTCGGGTTCTGGCTCCATCTGTCCAGGCTTCGCCCGCGCAACCGCCGGCCCTATCACATGCGCGTTGCGGCGAGCATGTTCGAGCCGACCCTTCGGAAGTTCTCCGGGCAGCTCTTCCAGCTCTCCAATTGCGACACCGTTCTCATCGTCCACGAGTCGACGGCGGATGAGATCGAGGAGGTGATCAACCGGGTTCGCCAGCTCTTCCAGGGCGACCCGCTAACCGCCGGATCCTATAAGGGGCAGAACGACTCCTTCTCGACACGCTACCGGCTCGCCGAGCTCTATCCGCAATTCCTGAGCATGTGCGAGGCGAGCCTCGAAGTGGCGGAACTGCAGTTCGACTCCGAGGCGGACGAGATCGTTCCGCTCGATCCCGAGCGGCTCGCCGAGATCGAGGATACCCTCGCGCAGCAGGAGTTCTCGTCGTTGCTGCGCCACGAATATATCTGCGCCATCAAGCCGGGCGCGCAGGTCAATCCGATGTTTACCGAGGTTTATCTTTCACTGACTGACTTTCAGACCCGCCTGGTCTCGGATGTCGACCTCGCTCACGACCGTTGGCTCTTCCGCTATCTTACGGAGATTCTCGACTCGAAGCTGCTCGACCTTCTGCTTCGCGACGGAACGATCCCGATGAAAGGCGCCATTAGCGTCGGTCTTAACGTGAACGTCCTGCTCTCTGAGACGTTCGACGAGTTCCACACACTGTTCCGCAGCCGCACCCAGCAGACCGTGATGTTTCAGCTGCAAAAGGTGGATGTCTACGCGGACGTAAAGAGGTATATCGCGGCGTGTGAAGTGGCGAAACAACGCGGTTATGCGATCTGCATCGACGGGCTGAACAATTTGAGCTTCACCTTCGTCAATCGAGAAAATCTCAGGGCCGATCTCCTGCGCGTACACTGGAATTCGAACATGGACAATGAAGTGCGGCGGGGCGGGGTCGACGCCTTTCGCGCCGCAGTCAAAGCGGCCCATCCGGAGCGAGTCATCCTGTCCGGCTGCAGCGCCAAGCGCGCCATCGAATTCGGATGGTCCGTGGGGATCACGATTTTTCAGGGTTCCTATGTCGACAATCTGCTCTCGAAAAACAAGATGCTGACCCTCTCGCGCGCGCGGGACTAGCGACGCTCGCTTCGCGCGTCTCTTCGTCGCTGGGTGAACGAGACGCCGGGCGATCTATTCGTTGGGCGAGCGCTTGGCGAGGATGCGTTGCAGGGTGCGCCGGTGCATGTTGAGCCGGCGCGCGGTCTCCGAGACATTCCGGCCGCGCTGCTCGTAAATCCGCTGGATGTGCTCCCAGCGGATCCGGTCGGCTTCCGGCCCGCCAAGAGTTTCTGAACGTCTCTCCCATTGGCAAGGCCGTTTCGGTTTCATTCACCGGCGCGTCGCGCGATCCTTATCGGCTGCGGCGCTCGGCCGGCATCCTCCCGTGCAAAGGCCCGCTCGAAGCATTTGGCGGTGGCTCGAGGCTGGCTTATAAACCCCTTGGCATCACGGTGTAAGGCGCAATGAGCGATAGCGAAGATTCTCCTCCAAGGCCGAGCGACGTCTTCAATCCCCGGCTTTGGCTGAGTCAGTTGCGCATGGCGCTCGCCTATCTGACCTGGCTCGGCCCCTCCGTCGTGGCGCGGCCCGCTTTCGAGAATGCGCTTGCGCGTGCGGCGCGCGCCTTCCCCGTGATTGGGGCGGGGCTCGGG
>JAPUJA010000297.1 GCA_027296525.1 Pseudomonadota bacterium
GCGCGAAATAGGCCTCCCACAGCTTGGGCGGGAACCAGGATTTCACGAGCTTGTCCTCGGCGAGCGTCGCCAAGGCCTCGTCGAGCGAGCCGGGAAGGCGCCTGATGCCGAGCTTCGCGCGCTCTCCATCGCTCAAATCCGCGGGCGGCACCTCCAGGAGCGCGGGCGCGGGCAGCTTCTCGCGGATGCCTTCGAGCCCGGCGCGCACCAGGAGCGCGAGCACGAGATGGGGCGATGCGCCGGCATCGGCGGCGCGGAACTCGAGGTTGAATTGCCGCGCCGGATCGGCGCCCGGTCCACGCCAGATCGGAGCCACGCGCAGCGCGGCCTCGCGGTTGCGGATCCCCATGGCGTTGAAGCCGGCGCTCCAATGGCCCGGCACGAGGCGCATATAGGAGACCAGCGTCGGCGCCGTGAAGGCCGTGAGCGACGGGAGCTGGCGCAAGACGCCGGCGGCGAAGCGGCCCATGACCTCGCTGACATCGCCGGCGCGCGCTTCGTCATAGCCCGCCGGACGGCCCGCCTCATCGATCAGGCTGAAGTGAACATGCACGCCGTTGCCCACTTGCTCGGGCGCAACGATCGGAGTGAAGCTCGCGCGCCGCCCCTCGCGCCGGGCCACCTCGCGGATCACCTCGCGCGTGATCAACGCCCGGTCGGCCCCCGCCACGCCCAGAGCGGGCCGGCAGGTCACCTCGTACTGCGCCGCGCCATATTCGGGCTCGAAGGTTTCGGGCTCGGCCCGCGCCGCGCGCAGCGCCGCCGTCACAAGCGCCCCGAAGGCGGCCTCGAGGCGCAAGGATTCGAGCGAGAAGTCGGGTCCGACGGTCTCGCTCTCGAGATGGAACTCGTGCTCGAAGGTCGCGAACAGGCGAAGCCCCGTCTCGGCCTCGAACGCCTCAAGCGCGGCTTTCAAGAAACCACGCAGGCAGCCTTCCCAGGGCGAGCCGTCGAGCTCGTAAGCATCGGCGATGAAGAAGTGAAGCGGCGGCACGTCGTCCCAGAGATCGACCCTGACCTGAGCCTTCGGATCGCCGATCAGCTGAACGTCGTCGATCGCGCCCCAGGGGTTTTCCTCGGCCAGGTGGTGAAAGGGGGTGAGCGCCTGACAGACCGGGAGCCAGCCGATCCCCTTGACCAGCCGGTCGTGCAGGTCGGCCACCGGAAAGGCGCGCCCGCGCGCGAGCCCGGACAAGTCCGGCCAGCAGAACATGACGAGCTCTTCGCCCCGCATCGGCGCTATCCCCCCTCGCGGCCGCTTGCGGTTCGGAGCGAAGGCGGCGCGCGCCCGCCCAACCGACGGCCTTGCTTTTGGGCGCCGAGGATAGCCGCCGGGAGCGTCTCTACGCTAGGGCCTTATCGCCGCGTTCACCTGTCAAGCCGCCCGTAGCGGCGCATCACCTCGCAAAGCCGGTCGTGATCGATCGCCACCACCTTGTGTTCGTCGCGCCCGGTCATGGTCTCGGGCCCGAGCATCGCGTTCACGATCGCCTCCTCGACCACCTCGACGGTCGCGAGAAAGACCGGATCGAGGATTTCGTTTGCCAGGTAATGATGCTCGCGGAGGCCCGTCTCACTCCCAAACGCACCGTCATTGGCGGTCGAGAAGACGAGGAAGATATCGCCCGAATTATCGCCCGAGGGCGTGCCCGTGCGCCCGATGCCGATCGCGATGCGGCGCGCGAGGCGCTTGAGCTGGATGGGGAGCAGCGGCAGATCGGTCGCGAGCACGACGATGATCGAGCCCTGCTCGCTCGACCACAGCACGTCCTCGGTCAGATGCTGTCCGACGGGCACGCCGAGGACCGTGAGCCACGGCCGGACCCCCTGATTGGCCTGGACGAGGGCGCCGATGGTGTAGCCCGCGCCCTCGAGCTCAACCTCGCGCGAGGCGCTGCCCGTGCCGCCCTTGAACTCATAGCAGATCATGCCCGTGCCGCCGCCCACCGAGCCCTCCGCGAGCGGGCCCGGCTTCGCGCTCTCAAGCGCGGCCAACACATGGGCCTCGGTCACATGGAGGCCGTTCATATCGTTCAAGTGCGAATCACAGGTTTCGGCGATCACCGGCAACGCCCAGACGTAATCGCCGAACGCCGCGCCATATTTCACGCTCATCCAGCGGATCACCCCGTGATGGGCCATGCCGACGCTGTGGGTGTTGGTGATGCAGACCGGGCCCCTGAAATAGCCGGCCTCCTCGACCCAATGGGTGCCCGTCATCTCGCCATTGCCATTCATCGAGAACATGGCGGCCCAGACCGGCGCCGCCGGGGCATGACCGCGCGGCAGGATCGCGGTCACGCCCGTGCGCACCGGACCCTCGCCCACGATGAGCGGGCCGGCGCCCTCGATCAAGGTGGTGTAGCCGACCTCGATGCCGGCGACGTCGGTGATCGCGTTGTTGGGTCCGCACGCGCCCGGAAAGGGCAGCCCAAGCCCCCGCCCCCGTGCCCGGCCGTTCGGCTGCTCCATTCGTGGATCGCTCATCACGTCCTCCCTCGAGCGCATGCGCGCCCACCCTCGGCGAAGCGTTCACGGAGCGTCTTCTTCGAGATCTTTCCCGTCGCCGTGTGCGGTATCTCGTCGACGAAGACGACCTCGTCGGGGAGCTGCCATTTGGCAACCTTATCGCGCATGTAATCGAGGATTTCCTGCGCGCCCACCTTGCTTCCCTTGGCGCGCACGACGACGAGCAGCGGGCGCTCACCCCATTTGGGATGGGGCACCGCGATGGCCCCGGCCTCGGCGACGCCCGGATGGCCCATGGCCGTATTCTCGAGAAAGATCGAGCTGATCCACTCGCCGCCCGACTTGATCACGTCCTTGGAGCGGTCGGTGATCGTCATGTAGCCGTCTTCATCGAGCGTCGCGACGTCGCCCGTGTCGAACCAGCCGTCCCTGCTGAAGCGCTCGTTCTCGTCGGAATTGTAGTAGGCCGAAACGATCCAGGGGCCACGCACGAGCAGGCGGCCTGCGGCCTTGCCGTCGCGCGCAAGCTCGTTGCCCTCCTCGTCGACGATCTTGAGCTCGACGCCGTAAACCGCGCGGCCCTGATGGAGCTTCTTGTCGCGGCGCGCCTCGTCCGGGAGGCCTAAATGCTTCTTCTTGAGAATGCCGGTGGTCCCCACCGGGGTCATCTCGGTCATGCCCCAGGCGTGGGTCACCTCGACGCCGTAACCGGCCTCGAGCGTCTCGATCATCGAGCGCGGCGTCGCGGAGCCACCGATGAGCGCCCGCTCGAGCGTCGTGAATCGGTTGCCGCTCTGCTTGAGAAATTCGAGCAGGCCCAGCCAGACCGTCGGAACGCCGGCAGCGAATGTGACGCGTTCCGCCTCGATCAACTCATAGAGGGAGGCGCCGTCGACCTTCGGTCCCGGATAGATCTGGCGCGCGCCGCACATCGTTGCGACATGGGGAATACCCCAGCTGTTGGCGTGAAACATGGGCACCACCGGCATCGCGGTGTCGCGATTGGAGATTCCGAGGCCGTAGGTGCTGCACTGGAAGAAAGTATGGAGCAGGATCGCCCGGTGGCTGTAGAGCGCGCCCTTGGGATCGCCTGTGGTTCCCGAGGTGTAGCAGAGCCCGGCGGCGTCGCGCTCATCGAGCTTCGGCCATTCATGGTCCGCGTTGTGGCCGCCGATCAGCTCCTCGTAACACAGGAGGTTGGCAAGCGCGCTCTCCGGCATGTGGTCGCGATCGGTCATGATCACATAGCCCTCGACCGAGGCCAGCTTCGGCGCGATCCGCTCGACGAGCGGGACGAAGCTGAGATCGAGGAAGAGGTAGCGGTCCCCGGCGTGGTTGATGATGAAGACGATCTGCTCATCGAAAAGACGCGGATTGACCGTATGGCACACGGCGCCGATGCCGGGCACGGCGAAATAGAGCTCGAGGTGGCGATAGCCGTTCCAGGCGAGCGTCGCGATGCGATCGCCGGGTCGAGCGCCGAGGCCCTGAAGCGCGTTGGCGAGCCGCTTCGCGCGCAAGCTCACATCCCGGTAGGTGCAGCGGTGAATGGGCCCCTCGACGCTGCGCGAGACGATTTCCTCGTCGCCGTGATAGCGCGCCGCGTGCTCGATGAGCGAGGGGATGAGCAGCGGCCAATCCTGCATCAGGCCGCGCATCAGAGGTTCCCTCGCAACGCAGACGACGCCTTCGCCATCGACCGGCCCGCTCAGATACTCTCGGGCGCGAGTCTCACGACCATCTTGCCGAGATAGGTTCCCTTGAGCATATCGATGAAG
This sequence comes from Pseudomonadota bacterium, assembly GCA_027296525.1. Classification (GTDB taxonomy): domain Bacteria; phylum Pseudomonadota; class Alphaproteobacteria; order UBA828; family JAPUJA01; genus JAPUJA01. The sequence goes on from JAPUJA010000297.1 coordinate 4,248, forward strand.
GCTTGGGGCAGGTTCTCGAGTCCTTCCGCGACGTGCTCGCGGTACTTGACCTTGCCTTCCTTGATCCATCGACTCACGTCGTTGAAGAAGGCCTCGCGCCGGTCCTCGTGATCCTCGACGATGAAGCCCTTGATCGTCGCGCGCTGGCCGAGCACGGCGATCAAGTTGTGCACGCCCTCCTGCCGGACGAGGTTGTATTGCGAGATCATGCCGCAGAGCGGGATGCGCGCGTTCTGATTGATGTTCTTCAGGACCGCGTCGAGCATCGGGCCGCCGACATTCTCGAAATAGACGTCGACGCCGTTGGGGCAGGCGGCCTTGACGGCCTTGTCCAAGCGCTCGACGGTTTTGTAGTTGAAGCAGGCGTCATAACCGCATTCGTCGAGGCAGAAGGCGACCTTTTCGTCCGAGCCGGCGCTGCCCGCCACATGGCAGCCCTTGAGCTTGGCGATCTGGCCGACGAGGCTCCCGACCGTGCTCGCGGCCGCCGAGACGAAGACGCTCTCGCCCTCCTTGGGCCGGCCGAAATCGAGCAGGCCGACATAGGCCGTTTGCCCCGGCATGCCGAGCACGCCGATATGGGCCGAGAGCGGCGCGACCGCAAGGTTGATCCGGCGCAGCCATTTCCCCTTGGCCACCGTGTAGCGCTGCCAGGGGAGAAAGCCCATGACATGGTCGCCTTCCGCGAAAGCGGGGTCCTTCGAGGCGAGCACCTGGCCCGTGACATCGCTGTCCATCGGGGCGTCGAGCTCGTATCCGCTGACATAGGGCTGAGGCCCGGTCATGCGCCCGCGCAAATAGGGGTCGAGGGAGATGTGGATGGTGCGGATGAGGACCCGACCGTCCGAAGGCTCCGGCATGGCCGTCTCTTCGATGCGAAAGCAATCGAGGGCCGGCATCCCTTCGGGCCGCTTGGCCAGCACGACCCGCTCGTTCTTCTCAGCCATGGAACCTTTCTCCCCCTCTCCCTTGGGGCGGCGTCTCCTTGGTGGCGATGCCTCCTTAGGGGCAATGCCTCCTTAGGGGCAATGCCTCCTTAGGGGCGCGGCCCAAGCCGGCGGCTCTCCCCCGGCCGCCCTTCTGTGCTAATTGTAGCGCTAAAATCCGAACCTCCAAAGCACCTCACGCGCGCCTTATCCGTCATGACGATCGAGCCGAATTGGCCAAAGGACCGGATCGTCGCGCATATCCGCGAGCTTCCGATCTGGCAGGCGCGGCCCGCCATCGAGCCCCTCGTCGGGGGGCTCCAGAACCCGGCCTTCATCGTCACCGATGGAGAGAAGAAATACGTCGCGCGCGTGGGCTTCGACCTGCCGCATCTCGGCACCCTGCAGAGCTCGGTGGTGACCTCGATGCGCGCGGCCGCCGAGCTCGGGGTCTCACCGGCCCTGCGTTACGCCGAAGGGTGTCTCACGGTCATCGATTTCATCGATGGGCGCAGCTTCACTGAAGAGGACATCCACGAGCGCGAGACGCTTTCGCGCATCGTCGCGGTGCTGAAACGGCTCCACGCGGGCGCGAAGGCCGTGCGCGACCCGGTCAACTTCTTCTGGCCCTTCGTCGCCGTTCGCAACCTCGCCCACTATGGGCTCGAGACGGAGTCGCCCCACAAATCGACCATCCCGCCGCTCCTTGAGATCATCGACCGGCTCGAACGCGCGGTCGCGCCCTTCACGTCCGTCTTCGCCCACAACGATCTCGCCCATGTCAACATGATGGCGGACCGGAACGGGCGGATCTGGTTCATCGACTGGGACTACGGGGCCTTCGGTCACCCCCTCTGGGACGTTGCGGAGATGCTCGGCTACGCGCTCTCGGACGACGAGCTCGACCGCGACGCGATCGAGCTCTATCTCGGAGGCTTGAGCGAGCGGGAGATGACGCGCCGCCTCCACGAGCATCGGGCCTTCCAGCTCGTGTCTTATCTTCGCCAGTATTTCTTCTGTATCCTTCAGGAGCAGAAAGGCTCGCGCCGCGCCGACGATGTCGAGGAGAGCATGGGGGTGGTCTTCCCGGGAGAGGAGGACGCGAGCTATTCGGGCTTCCGCAAGATCGCCAAGGAGCGCTTCGACCGGCTCTGGGCGCGTCATGGGGAAAATTATATGGCGGGCTGAGAGCGCTTGCGCCACGATAGGCGAAAGGCGGGGCCAGCCATGATCCTCACCGCCCGGGATAAAGCGCAACGCATGAGGGGAGATTGCCGATGTCCGGAATGATCGCGCTCGACGAGTGGAAGAAGCGCGCCCAGGGGGCCTCGTTTCAGGGCAAGGCCTTCATCGGGGGTAAATATGTGGACGCGGCCTCGGGCGAGACCTTCGACTGCATGAGCCCGCGAAGCGGCGAGTTCCTGACCCAGGTCGCAGCCTGCGGGACGGAGGACGTGGAGCGCGCGGTGAAAGCCGCGCGCAAGGCCTTCGAGGACGGGCACTGGCGCAAGATGGCGCCCAAGGACCGAAAAGTCCGGCTCTTCAAGTTCGCCGAGCTCATCGAAGCGAACATCGAGGAGCTGGCGCTGCTCGAGACTCTCGATATGGGCAAGCCCATCAAATACTCCTTGAGCTCGGACATCCCGGGCGCGGTCAAGTCGCTGCGCTGGTACGGCGAGGCGATCGACAAGATCTACGACGAGATCGCGCCGACGCGCACCGACGCGCTCGCGCTCATCACCCGCGAGCCCATGGGCGTGGTCGCCGCCGTGATGCCCTGGAATTTTCCGCTCTATCTCGCCTATGGCTGGAAGGGCGCGCCCGCGCTCGCGGCCGGCAACAGTTTCATCCTGAAGCCTGCCGAGCAGTCGCCCCTGACCGCGCTGCGCGCCGCCGAGCTCGCGATGGAGGCCGGAATCCCCGAGGGCGTGTTCAACGTCCTGCCGGGCTTGGGTGAAGTGACCGGCAAGGCGCTCGGCCTGCATATGGACGTCGACTGTCTCACCTTCACGGGCTCCTCCGAGGTGGGCAAGTATTTCCTGCAATATGCCGGGCAATCGAACATGAAGCGCGTCTGGCTCGAATGCGGGGGCAAGAGCCCGAACATCGTCTTGGGCGACTGTCCCGATCTCGACAAGGCGGCGAAGGTCGCTTGCGACGCCATCTACTTCAACCAGGGCGAGGTGTGCAACGCGGGCTCGCGGCTGATCGTCGAGGAGAGCGTCAAGGACGCGCTGGTCGAGAAGATCGTCGAGAAGAGCGCCGCCTATCAGCCGGGCGACCCGCTGGACCCCTCGACCGAGATGGGCGCAATCGTCGATGAGACCCAGATGAACCGGATCCTGGACTATGTCGAGAGCGGCCAATCCGAGGGCGCCAAGCTCGTCGTCGGGGGCAAGCGCGTGATGGAGGAAACCGGCGGCTACTACATACCGCCGACGCTCTTCGACAAGGTCGCGAACTCGATGAAGATC
>JAPUJA010000298.1 GCA_027296525.1 Pseudomonadota bacterium
GGCTCGAAGACGCGATCACGGTCTCCATCGTCGATCCCTATATGGGCGCAGACGGCTGGGCCTTTCGCGACGGGCCCGGCAACAGCCCGGACAGCGTGAACGGCTGTGACTACCTGCGCGAGGTCTATCTCCGGGCGGCGCCCGACAGCACGGGGCGCGTCACCGTGCCGGTGCTGTGGGACAAGAAGCGCGCCACCATCGTCAACAACGAATCCTCCGAGATCATCCGCATGCTCAATTCCGCGTTCGACGGGATCGGGGACGCATCCGTCGACCTCTATCCGGCCGAGCTTCGAAGCGAGATCGACGCGATCAACGAGGACGTCTATGACAACGTCAACAACGGCGTCTACAAGGCGGGCTTCGCAACCACCCAAGAGGCCTATGAAGAGGCCTTCGCCGCGCTCTTCGCCGCGCTGGATAGGCTCGAGGAGCGCCTGTCGGAGAGCCGCTATCTCACAGGTGCGCGCATTACCGAGGCCGATTGGCGGCTCTTCACCACCCTCTTTCGCTTCGATCCCGTCTATTTCGGCCACTTCAAATGCAATCTGCGGCCGATCCGCGACTGTCCGAACCTCTCGAACTATTTGCGTGAGCTCTATCAGTGGCCGGGGGTGGCCGAGACCTGTAATCTCGATCACATCAAGCGCCACTATTACCAGAGCCACGCGACGATCAACCCGACCGGCATCGTGCCCAAGGGACCTGAGCTCGATTACGACGCGCCTCACGACCGCGCGCGCCTCCAGGCGGAGCACGCGTGAGCCGGTTCAATAGAAGGAAGGGAGTTTGTCATGACCGGGACGACCAAACCGGCGATCGTTTGCCTGCCGAACGGTCCCTATCACTTGCTGAATGAAGCCGAGCCCGAGACGGTTCCGAACCTGGAGAACTCGAAGGGTGAGGCCCTGAAGGCGGCCTGGGGCGTCGCGCTCTGCCGCTGCGGCGGCTCGAACAACAAGCCCTTCTGCGACGGCACGCACAGAACGAATGGATTTACCGACAAGAAGACCACGGACGGGAAGCTGGATGAACGTATCGACTACGCCGGCAAGCGAATCACGATACACGACAACCGGGGCATCTGCGCCCATGCGGGTCATTGCACGGACAATCTCGCGTCGGTCTTCAAGTTGGATCACGAGCCCTGGATCGATCCCGATGGCGCGACCGTCGAGGCGATCGTCGCGACGATAAGCAAATGTCCCTCGGGCGCGCTGAGCTACACGATCGAGGGGGTCGAGCATCGCGATCAGGACCGCCCGCCCCGGGTCACGGTGACGAAGGACGGCCCCTACGCGGTCACCGGGGGCATCGAACTCGCCAGCCCGCCGCGCGGCGAGGGCGCCTCGCTCGAGCATTACACGCTCTGCCGTTGCGGGGGCTCGAAGAACAAGCCGTTCTGTGACGGAACGCACTGGCACATCGGGTTCAGGGACGAGAAGAACTAGCGCGTCGGCGCCGCCGCCATTGGTTTCCAGGCCAAAGGGGAGCAAATAGGCCCGAGGCCGCGAGCGCGACCGAGCCTTTCGGGCGCTCGCGATTCGGCCGGCGTCTCCTTGGCGGGATCAAGGCGCCGGGGAGGCGGACGCCTAGCCCGCCTTGATTGGCGCGCCCGCGCCCGCTGGCCAAGGCGGGGGTTCGCTTCTATCATCGGCGCGCCCGCCCGATTCCTTTCAGGACTCCCATGAATCGCTGGTTCAAGGCGCTTTCCGTCTACAAGGATCGCCGGTTCCTCACGATCCTTTTCCTGGGCTTCTCGAGCGGCTTGCCGCTGCTGCTGACCTTCAGCACGCTCTCGCTCTGGATGCGCCAGGTGGGCGTCGATCTCACGACCATCGGGATCTTCGCCCTCGTCGGCATCCCCTACGCCTTCAAGTTCGTCTGGTCGCCCATCATCGACGGCACGTCCATCCCCGTTCTCGGCCGCTTGCTCGGGCGCCGTCGGGGCTGGGCGCTCGCGATCCAGATTGCGCTCGTGGGCGCGATTCTTCTGGTTGGCTCTTCCGATCCCTTGGCGCGGCCCTTCTTGACCGCCCTCGCCGCCTTCTTCGTCGCCTTTCTGGCGGCGAGCCAGGACATCGTGATCGACGCCTACCGCATCGAAATCCTCAAGGACCGCGAGCAGGGGCCGGGCGCGGCGGCGATCCAGGTCGGCTACCGTCTCGCCATGCTGGTCGCGGGCGGCGGGGCGGCGATCATCGCGGATCATTACGGCTGGGTCGCGGCCTACTACGTCATGGCGGCGCTGGTCAGCGTCGGCATGGTGACCGTACTCCTGAGCCGCGAGCCCGGACGCGGCGAAACCGCAGAACCCACCCCGCGCCCGAAGGCGGGCGGCCGCGAGCGGTTCCTCGCCTGGTTCGAGGCCCATGTGGTCGCGCCCTTTACCGATTTCATGGCGCGCTCCCATTGGCCACTCATCCTGGTCTTCATCGTGCTCTACAAGTTCGGCGATGCGGTGGCCGGCGTCATGGCCAACCCGTTCTATATCGACATGGGTTTCTCGCTCACCGAGATCGGCGTGATCAGCAAAGGCTTCGGCCTCGTCATGACGCTTTCGGGTGTCGCTCTTGGTGGGCTCGTGGTGGCGCGTTACGGGATCTTGAACGGACTCCTGATCTGCGGGGTCCTGCAGATGTTCTCCAATCTCATGTACTCGCTTCAGGCGACGGTGGGCGACAGCGTGTCGATGTTGATGGCCACCATCGCGATCGAGAACTTGAGCGGGGGCATGGGCTCGACCGCCTTCGTCGCCTATATCTCGAGCCTGTGCGGCTTCGGCCTCGCCGCGACCCAATACGCGCTCTTCTCTTCCCTCGCCGCGGTCGGGCGCACCGTGCTCTCCTCGGCCGCGGGCTGGGTCGCCGACAACATGGACTGGGTGACCTTCTTCGTGATCAGCACGTTCGCGGCGCTCCCCGGCCTCTTGATTCTGCTTTGGCTCATCCGTAAGACGAGGGCAGCGCCCGAGGTCGCGGGCTCGGGGCCTTGAAGCGCGCGGCCCTTCGGGGGCCGGGAGAAAGACGATTGACTTTGGTCCAAGCCTGGGCTGAATTGCCCGGCGTGCAGGGCGTCCACTCCGAATAAGGCCGGAAAACCTGCCGTGGGCGCGATCGTTAAGAAGAAACGAGGGAGATTTTCGAATGCTGATTGGCGTGCCCAAGGAGATCAAGGTCCACGAATACCGCGTGGGGCTGACCCCGGGCAGCGTCCGCGAGCTGACGCGTCGAGGGCACAGGGTGATGATCGAGACCAACGCGGGCCGTGAGATCGGCTTCGACAACAAGGACTACACCGAAGCCGGTGCCAAGATCGTGGGGAGTGCCGCGCAGATCTTCGCCAAGGCCAAGATGATCGTGAAGGTGAAGGAGCCCCAGGCCAGCGAGTGCAAGATGCTCAACGAGGGTCAGGTGCTCTTCACCTATCTCCACCTCGCGCCCGATCCGAAACAGACGAACGGGCTTCTGAAATCCGGCGCCATCGCGATCGCCTATGAGACCGTAACCGACGGCCACGGACGGCTTCCCCTGCTGGCGCCCATGAGCGAGGTCGCCGGGCGCATGGCGGCCCATGTGGGGGCCCATTGCCTCGAGAAGGCGAGCGGCGGGCGCGGCGTGTTGCTGGGCGGCGTGCCCGGGGTGGCGCCCGCCAAGGTCGTCGTCATCGGCGGCGGCGTGGTGGGCACCAACGCGGCCGTCATGGCCGTGGGCCTGGGCGCCGAGGTCGTGGTGTTCGACAATTCGGCCAAGCGTTTGGCCGAGCTCGACTTCCACTTTGCCGGGCGGCTCAAGACGATCTTCTCGACCGCGTCTTCGCTCGAGGAATACGTCACCCAAGCCGATCTCGTGATCGGCGCGGTGCTGATCCCCGGCGCCGCGGCGCCCAAGCTGGTGACGCGCAAGATGATCAAGGACATGCCCCGCGGATCGGTGATCGTCGACGTCGCGATCGACCAGGGCGGCTGCTTCGCCACGAGCAAGGCGACGACCCACGCCAATCCCACCTATGTGGTCGACGACGTCGTGCATTACTGCGTCGCGAACATGCCCGGCGCCGTCGCGCGCACCTCGACGCTGGCACTCAACAACGCGACGCTTCCCTACACGATGGTGCTTGCGGAAAAGGGCTACCGCAAGGCGCTCCGCGCCGATTTGCATTTGCGCGGCGGGCTCAACATCCACGAAGGCAAGGTCACCTACGAGGCCGTCGCGCGCGCCTTGAGCCATAAATACCACCCGCCCGAGGACGTGCTCGCGGCCTAAGCTTCGGCCGCCGTGGCTTGAGCTGAGCGCAAGCGCATTCGTTGAGGACGGCGTGTTCGCGCCGGTTGAAAAAAGCGCTTGAGGGGCCTCGATCGGAGGCCGAGCCTCGGTCAGGAGGCCGAGCCTCGGTCAGGAGGCGACGCGCTCCGGAGCGGGATCGAACGCGTAACCGGCCGAGCGCACGGTGCGGATGAGGTCGGGTGTATCCTTCGCGTTGAGCGCGCGCCTTATGCGGCGGATATAGACGTCGACCGTGCGCGGATCGATGAAGACGTTGGGTCCCCAGGCGGCGTCGAGCAACTGCTCGCGCGTGAAGACGCGGCCCGGATGCTCGAGCAGGTGGCGGAGCAGCCGGTATTCCGTGGGCCCGAGATGCACAGGCCTTCCTGCGCGGCGGACCTTGTGGGCGCCGACGTCCATTTCGAGATCGCCGCGTTTGAGCACCTCGCCCGAGAGCGCCGGGCGAAGACGGCGCAGGACGGCGTTGATGCGTGCGATCAGCTCGTTCATCGAGAAGGGTTTGGTGACGTAGTCGTCGGCCCCGCCCTCGAGGCCGCGCACCCGATCGGCCTCTTCGGTGCGCGCCGTCAGCATGATGATGGGGAGGTTCTTGAGCTCCGTCCTGCGGCGAACGCGCCGGCAGACCTCGATCCCTGAGACCGCCGGGAGCATCCAATCGAGGAGCACGAGATCGGGCGCGCGCTCCTCCATCATGAGCAGCGCCTCCTCGCCGTCGGCGGCCCGGGCCACCTCGAAACCGGCGCGTTCGAGGTTGTAGGCCAGGAGCGTCACGAGCGCGGCCTCGTCCTCGACGATGAGGACATAGGGGCTTATCGTTCCCTGGGCCGTCATCGCGAGTGAGTCCTGCCCGCATAAATCGAGGGTTTGTCGCCTTTGGGCCGCTCGACGAGTTGACGCGTGCCCTTGACCAGGAAGTTGATCGTCTCGGCGATGTTGGTGACGTGGTCGCCGATCCGCTCGATGTTCTTCGCGATAAAGAGCAGGTGTGTGCAGGGAGTGATCGAGCGCGGGTCCTCCATCATGTAGGTCAGAAGCTCGCGGAAGAGACCGTTGTAGATCTCGTCGAGCTCTTCGTCCCTGAGCCACACGGCGCGCGCCTTCTCGGTGTCTCGGCTGAGGTAGGCGTCGAGCACGTCCTTGATCATGCCCTGGGCGAAATCGGCCATGCGCGGGATCGTAAACAGCGGTTTGACCTGACCGATCTCGTTGAGCGACACGGCACGGTTCGCGATGTTGGTGGCGTAATCCCCGATCCGCTCCAGATCGCTCGAGATCTTGGGCGCCGAGGTGATCATCCTGAGATCGACCGCCATGGGCTGGCGGAGCGCAAGAAGGCGCATGGCTTGATGGTCGATCTCCATCTCGAGCTCGTCGATCTTCTCGTCGCCTTCGACGGTGGCCCGCGCGAGCTCGGTGTCTTGACGGACAAGCGCCTGAATCGCCTGAACGAGTTGCACCTCAACCGCGCCCCCCATCGTCATGATGGTGTTCGACATGCGGTTGAGCTCGTCGTCGTAGGATTTGACCGTGTGTTCGCTGACCATCTCGTTTGCTCGATTGCGCGTCGGCCCGCTCAGCCGAACCGGCCGGTGATGTAGTCCTGCGTCTTCTGCTCCGCCGGGTCCGTGAAGATCTTCTCCGTCTTACCGTATTCGATGATCTCGCCCAAATGGAAGAAGGCCGTGAACTGCGAAACGCGCGCCGCCTGCTGCATGTTGTGGGTAACGATCACAATCGTATAGCGCGCGCGCAGTTCGTCGATCAATTCCTCAACGCGCGCCGTCGCGATCGGGTCGAGCGCCGAGCAGGGCTCGTCCATCAGAATCACTTCCGGGCTCACCGCGATCGCCCGGGCGATGCACAGGCGCTGCTGTTGCCCGCCCGAGAGGCTGGTGCCCGGCTCGGCCATGCGATCCACCACCTCGTCGAACAGCCCGGCACGCTTCAGGCTCACCTCGACGATCTCGTCGAGCTCGCTCGTGCTGTTTGCGAGCCCGTGGATCTTCGGCCCGTAGGCGACGTTCTCGTAGATGGATTTGGGGAACGGGTTGGGTTTTTGAAAGACCATCCCGACCCGCGCGCGAAGCTGCACCGGGTCGATGGCGCGATCGTAGATGTCGGCGCCGTCAAAGGTGACCTCGCCCTCGACGCGGCAGGTCTCGATGATGTCGTTCATGCGGTTGAGGCAGCGCAAGAAGGTCGACTTGCCGCAGCCCGAGGGTCCGATCAGCGCGGTCACCTTGCTTTCGAGGATGTCGATGTCGACGCCATGAAGCGCTTGGTTCTCGCCATAGAAGACATCGAGCCCGCGCGTCGCCATTTTCACCTCGCCCGTCACCCCGCCCCCCGCGTCCTGGACGGCGTCCCGGCTCTCCTCGGCAGATACAGCCATGTGCCTAGCCAATGGTGCTGTTCGGGGGCGTCCGGCTCTCCTGGGAGCCTCGCCTCGCGCTTATCATATCAAAATCGAGCATCTCTTCCGACGTTCCTGGTTACCACTTCTTCTCGAAGCGCTTGCGCAAATAAATCGCGATCGCGTTCATCGCGATCAGGAAGACGAGCAGGACGATGATGGCCGCCGAGGTCTTCTCGAGGAAGCCACGCTCGGGTCGGTCGGCCCAGAGGAAGACCTGGACGGGAAGGACGGTCGCCGGATCGAAGGGCCCTTCCGGGATCTCCATGATGAAGGCGACCATGCCGATCATCAAGAGCGGCGCGGTCTCGCCGAGCGCGCGCGCCATGCCGATGATCGTGCCGGTGAGGATGCCGGGCAGCGCGAGCGGCAGGACATGCTGCGTGACGACCTGCATCGGCGAGGCCCCGATGCCGTAAGCCGCCTCGCGGATCGAGGGCGGAACGGCGCCCAGAGCGGCGCGCGTCGTGATGATGATGGTGGGCAGCGTCATCAGCATCAGCGTCAGCCCGCCCACGATGGGGGCCGAGCGCGGCAGCTCGAAGACCTGGAGGAAGATCGCGAGTCCCAAGAGGCCAAAGATGATCGAGGGCACCGCCGCGAGATTGTTGACGTTGACCTCGATGAAATCGGTCCAGCGGTTCTTGGGCGCGAATTCTTCGAGGTAGATGGCGCTCGCGACCCCGATGGGAAACGCCAGCACCAGCGTCATCAAGAGGGTGAAGAAGGAGCCCACCACCGCGCCCCAGATGCCCGCCGTCTCCGGATAACGGGAATCGGCGTTGGTGAAGAAGCGGTGGTTGAAACCGAGGTCGATCGCGCCCTGTTCGTCAAGCGCATCGATCCAGGCGATCTGCCGGTCGCTCAATCGGCGCTCGGTCTCAGGCACATCCCGCGCGATCTGGCCCTTGATCAGCATGTCGAGATCGCTGGCCGCGGGAAAGCTAATCCGTTCCGTCCGCCCGATGAGCCCCGGATCATCGAGCAGGAGCGCGCGCAACTCGTGACGCGCCGAGGGGCTCACGAGCTTTTGAAGCGCGCGTTTCTCCTTGCGTTCCGTGACCTCGGGAAAGAGCTCAGCCAGGCTCCGAGAGATGAGCGCGCCATAATCGGCACGCCGGAGCACCTCGGGCTCGTGCGTGCCCTCGGGATCGATCACCGCGGGGTCGAAATAAACCGAGAGCTCGATCGAGGTCTGCAGGAAGGCGGGGTGGGCCTTGTAGGCGATGCCCCCCAAGAGCAGGAAAAGGAACCCCGCCGCGGTCACGAGGGCGGCGATGCCGTAGGCCTTGAAACGGCGTTCGGCCCGGTGGCGGCTTTTGAGCCGGGCCAATTGGCCGCTCGAGCGCTGCCAGAGCGGGGCATCGGTGGGCCGCTCAGTCATAGCGTTCGCGATATTTGCGCACCACGCCGAGCGCGATCACATTGAGCGCGAGGGTCGCGAGGAAGAGCACGAAGCCGAGCGCGAAGGCGGCCAAGGTCTTCGCGCTGTCGAACTCCTGATCGCCGACCAGGAGGGTCACGATCTGAACCGTCACGGTGGTGACCGCTTCGAGCGGATTGGCCGTCAGATTCGCCGCCAGCCCCGCGGCCATCACGACGATCATGGTTTCGCCGACGGCGCGCGAGACGGCGAGCAGGACGGCGGCGACGATGCCGGGAAGGGCGGCGGGCAACACGACTCTTCGGATGGTTTCCGATTTGGTCGCGCCGAGCGCGAGTGAGCCTTCGCGAAGCGACTGGGGCACGGCGGTGATCACGTCGTCGGAAAGCGACGAGATGAAGGGGATGATCATGATTCCCATGACTCCGCCGGCCGCGAGCGCGCTTTCCGAGGCGACGTCGAGGCCAAGCACGCTTCCGGCCTCGCGCAGCGCGGGCGCCACGGTGAGGGCCGCGAAGAAGCCGTAAACCACGGTTGGAATCCCGGCCAGGAGCTCCAAGAGTGGCTTCGTGATGTCACGCACCCAGGGCTTCGCGTATTCCGCCATGTAGATCGCGGCGAACAGCCCGATGGGCACGGCGAAGGCCATCGCGATTACCGTGATGAGGAGCGTGCCGGTAAAAAGCGGGATCGCCCCGAAGGCGCCGCTCGAGCCCACCTGGTCCTCGCGGATCGCGGTCTGGGGGCTCCATTCGATGCCGAACAGGAACTCGGCTACCGGCACGATGCTGAAGAAGCGGATGGTCTCGAACAGGACCGAGAGGATGATGCCGATGGTGGTGAGGATCGAAACCGTCGAGGCGGCGAGCAGGAAGAGCCGCACCGCCTGCTCGACTCGGTTGCGGGCGCGGAAACCGGGCGCGATGCGCCGCCAGGCGAAGCCGAAGCCGGCGATGCCGAGCGCGAGAGCGGCCCCGACGAGGCCGGCGCGCGCCGTCGTCTTGAGCCGGAGATAGTCCTCGGCCGCCCCCTGAAGCGCAGGCGTGGCGGCCGAGATCCGTCCTTCCGCGATGTTGCGCACATCGTTCAGGAAAAGCCCGAGCATTTCCGGCGACTGGGGGGCGAGCTCGGGCGGCAGCGCCCCGACGATAAAGGCCTCGAGGATGCGCGCTTCGAGAACCGTCCAAAGCAGAAAGACGAGGAGCGATGGAAGCCCGCACCAGAGCGCGATGTAATAGCCGTAATAGCTGGGCAGTGAGTGCAGCTCGCTCAAGCGCCCGCCGACCGTGGCGCGCGCACGCCGGCGGCCGAGATAGTAGCCGAGCGCGGTGAGCGCGAGGAGAGTGGCGATGAAGACCGTGTATTCCAAGCGATGGCGCTCCCGGACCGGGTCGTTGAGGGCGATTGCCGGTCGGCCCGAGCCGAGTGTCGGGATGCAAGAGGATTACGACGGTTCTGTGACAGTTTTGTGAAAACGCCTATCGAGAGCAGGCGGGCTTTGGCTCTTGTCGTGGCAAGAAACATGCTCGCGTGTTTCGCGGGCTTTCATGTGGCTTCATCTGGCTTCGACCGGGGCCATCTAAATCCCGGAGTGGGCTTGATTTTAGGAGCGTCGTGAGCACATAGTGTTTCAAGCGATGCCACCCCGTATCACATTATTTTGTCACCCCGTTGTCACCCCTAGCGTCATTTTCACATGCCAAGACGGAACTCGAAATATCTAACTGACCCCGGCAT
>JAPUJA010000299.1 GCA_027296525.1 Pseudomonadota bacterium
GATCGCGCCGATGCGCGAGGCGCGCTTCGGACGCATCGTCAATGTCGGATCGATCAACGGCCAGGCGGGCCAGTTCGGGCAGGTCAATTACGCCGCCGCGAAGGCGGGCATGCACGGCATCACCAAGGCCTTGGCGCGCGAAGGCGCGGGCCGGGGGATCACGGTCAACACGCTCGCGCCCGGCTATGTCGACACCGATATGGTGCGCGCCGTCGCGCCGGAGGTTCTGGAACAAATCGTTGCCCGGATCCCGGTCGGGCGCCTGGGGACCCCTGAGGACATCGCGCGCTGCGTCGTTTTTCTGGTCGCCGACGAAGCGGGCTTCATCACCGGTTCATGTCTCTCGGCGAATGGCGGGCAGCATATCTATTGAGTCGCGAAGGGCGGCGCGCCGCGTTCAAGCCGCTTCCTTCGGCACCGTCAGCGCGATCGACGGGCGCTTGGAGAATTCCGCATACCACGGGGCGAGCGTGGGGCGCGCGAGGCGCCAGTTCTCTTGGCCGAAGCGGAAGTCGAGATAGCCGAGCGCCGAAGCCACGGTGATGAGGCCGATGTCGACGCCCTCGAACGCCTCCGCTTCGCCTTCGAGCGCATCGAGCGCGCGCGTGATCTTCTCTCGCTGGCGCTCGTCCCAGGCGCGTGATCGCTCCGCCGCGGGGCGCAGGCTCTCGTAGCGCCTGAGCACGCCGGCGTCGAGGATGCTGTCGCCGAGCGCCATGAGCCGAAGCGCCCGCCAGCGGGCGTTGCCTTCGGCCGGGAACAGTTTCGCGTCCGTACTCAACGCATCGAGATATTCACAGATGACGCGGCTGTCATAGAGCGCCTCGCCCTCGTCGGTCACCAGCACCGGCACCTTGCCGAGCGGATTGACCGTGGCCAGATCGTCGGCGGGATCCATCGGGTTGGTGGCGATGAGCTCGAGACGCCCCTCGAGCCCGGCTTCGATCGCCGTGGCCAGGCATTTGCGGACGAAAGGCGAGGTGGGCGCAAAGCGGAGCTTCATGGCAGGGAGCGCTCTTCCATGGCCGGCGAGCTTAGCATCGCGCCGATCCGGCGTCACCCGGGGGCGCGGATTCGCGTGCTATAATCGGGCCCTGATGCCGCCCGACGTCGTCGATTTCAGCGCTTTCTACGACACCCGCCTGGGGCAGACCGCGCGCCATCTGATTCGCCGCTCGATGCGCCGGGTCTGGCCCGATCTCGGCGGGCTGTCGCTCTTGGGCCTGGGCCACGCCACGCCCTTGCTGCGCCCCTTCCTGGCCGAGGCCGAACGGGTGGTCGCGCTCATGCCCGCCTCGCAAGGCGTGATGGCCTGGCCCCCGCAGGAGCCTCGTCTCGTGACGCTCGCCGACGACGACGATTTGCCCTTGCCCGACGAATCCTTCGACCGGGTGATCATCTTGCACGCCCTCGAGTTCAGCGAGCAGGTCGATCCGATGTTGCGCGAGGTCTGGCGCGTGATGAGCGGCGAAGGGCGCCTGCTCGCGATCGTGCCGAACCGCGCCGGGCTCTGGGCGCGGATCGAGCGCACGCCCTTCGGCCATGGCCGGCCCTACAGCCCTTCGCAACTCACGCGTCTGTTGCGCGACAATCTGTTCACGCCGACCTCGGTTTCGGCGGCTCTCTACTTCCCGCCGAGCCGCTCGCGCATGATGCTGAGGACCGCGCGCGCCTGGGAACGGGTGGGGCGGAAATGGGGCGGGCCGTTCAGCGGCCTCTTGCTCATCGAGGCGGCCAAGCAGGTCTACAGTGTCCGGCCCGAAAGCGCGGGGGCGCGCACGCGCCGGCGCATTTACCTTCCGATTCCCGGAGGGCACGCGCCGGTGGGGGCACGGGTGACGGGGGCACGGGTGGCGGGGGCACGGGTGGCCTCGCGCGCGAGCGATTGAGGACGCGCCTCACGTTTTTCGCAGCAGGAAGATCGCGGTTTCGCCGAACAGGTTGGCGAGCGGTCCTCTGCCGATGAGGCCCGCCACGCCGCCGTCCCGGTCGAGCACGACGCGCCGTTCGATCACATAGGCGAGGTCCTCGCACAGGCGAACGAAGTCCTTGATCGTGCAGGGGTGGATGTCGGGTGAGTCGTGCCAGTGATGGCGCATCGGGTCCGTCACCGGCACGCGGCCCATGGCCGCGCACAGGCGGCGTCTCCAGAATCCGAAATTGGGGAAGGAGACGACGGCGCGCCGTCCGATCCGCAAGAGCTCGCCCAAGACCTCCTTCGGCCGGTGGACGGCGGGAAGAGTCAGGGTGAGGATCACATAGTCGAAGGAGTCGTCCGGATAGACCTCGAGATCCTTGTCGACATCGCCCTGGATGACGGAAAGGCCGCGGCTCACACAGGCGTTCACGCCCGCTTGGCGCAGCTCGATGCCACGCCCATCGACATTCTTTCGATGCACGAGGTGGTCGAGGAGGGTGCCGTCGCCGCAACCGAGATCGAGCACCCGGGAACCTCCCTCGACCATGTCGGCGACGATCGAGAGATCGGCGCGCAGCTTGACCCGAGGCGCCTCGACGCCGCCGGTCATAGCGCGCGGATGCCGTGATGTCGGGCGGCGCCGGCGAGGAAACCGGCAAGCGTCTTGTGGAATTCGGGTTCGTCCAGGAGGAAGGCGTCGTGTCCCTTGTCGGTCTCGATCTCGGCAAAGCTCACATTGGCCGCGACGGCGTTGAGCGCGCGCACGATTTCGCGGCTCTCGGGGGTCGGATAGAGCCAGTCACTCGTGAATGAGAAGACGCAGAAGCGCGTCGTCGTCTTTTTGAACGCGTCCACGAGCGAGCCGCCGAACTCGGCGGCGAGGTCGAAGTAATCCATCGCGCGCGTTATGTAGAGATAGGAGTTGGCATCGAACCGGTCGGTAAAGGTGACGCCCTGATGGCGCAGATAGCTTTCGACCTGAAAGTCGGCGTCGAACCCGTAAGTGAAATCCGTTCGATCCTGCAGCGCACGGCCGAACTTGCGTTGCAGGGCGAGCTCGGAGAGATAGGTGATGTGGGCGGCCATGCGCGCGACGGCGAGCCCACGAACGGGGCGCGTGCCGTGCAGCAGGTAATCGCCGTTGTGCCACTCGGGATCCGCCATGATCGCTTGCCGACCGACCTCGTTGAAGGCGATGTTCTGGGCCGAGTGGCGCGCGGAGGAAGCGACCGGCACGGCGGTCGCGACGCGCCCCGGGTAGAGCGCGGGCCATTCCAGCGCCTGCATGCCGCCCATCGAGCCGCCGATGACACAGAAGAGTTCCTCGATCCCCAAGCTCTCCAGAAGGAGCGACTGGGCGCGCACCATGTCGCGGACCGTGATCAAGGGATAGGACAGGCCGTAAGGCTTGCCCGTCGATGGGTTCGTGTCCTTCGGCCCGGTGCTCCCCATGCAGCCGCCCAGCACGTTGACGCAGACGATGAAATAGCGCTCCGTATCGAGCGGTTTTCCGGGACCCACCACGGGTTCCCACCAGCCGGGGCGATCCGCGACCTCTTTCGGGGGGGCGCGCAGATATTGGTCGCCGGAAAGCGCGTGGCAGACGAGAATGACGTTCGATTTCGCCTCGTTCAGCCGCCCGTAGGTCTCGTAAGCCGTGGTGAAGGGGCCGAGGTCGTCGCCGCAATCCAGGCGAAGCGGGCGCTCGGCGGCGAGCGTCACCGTTCGCAACGGCGAGGCGGTGCCATTCCGTGCGCCTTGGGGCGCTTGTTGAGGCTTCTGTGACGGTTCCATATCGGCCGGTTTGCACTGCAACAAGTCAGTCGCATAGCTAGGTGCGGGCCGGTATCGTGTCAATGTTTTCTTTGATTTTGAGGCTTTACCGGAATAGTACTATCGCCCTTCAAACCCTTCGCATCCTGGGAAAATGAGCGGGTCCGAGATCTCGATCGACAGCTTGCGACGCGAGATCGACAAGCTGGACGATGCCATTCACGATCTCCTGATGCGGCGCACCGAGCTCGCCCAAGAGGTGGGTCGGCTCAAGCGCCGGGAGCGCGATGGCCGCATCTTCATGCGCCCGGCGCGTGAGGCCGAGGTGCTGCGCCATGTGCTCGACCGCCACCGGGGCCCGTTCGCCAAATCGGCTCTCTTACGCGTCTGGCGCGAGATCATGGCGGCCACGCTGCGCACCCAGGGACCGATCTCGATCGCCGTCTGCGCGCCGATGCGCGAGGGCGCGATGTTGGACGCCTGGGATCTGGCGCGCGATCATTTCGGCTCGGACACGCCGATCGAGGCCTTCACCCTGCCCCGGGAGGTCGTGCGCGAGGTGATGGTCGAGGAGACCCGGATCGGGGTCGTGCCCATGCCCCGGCCGGGAGAGCCCGCCCCCTGGTGGCCCGAGCTGCTGGCCCTTGGCGAGGAGCGCCCGCAGGTCATTGCGCGGCTGCCCTTCCTCGCGCCTACGGGCGAGGCGCCCGGTGCCGAACCCGCGCTTGTGTTGAGCCAGACCGCGTTCGAGCCGAGCGGTCGGGACCGATCGCTGATCGCCATCGAAGGCCCCGCCGGCGAGGAGGCGATCGCCGAGGGGATCGGCCGGGCCGGGCTCGAGGCCCGATGGCTCGGCGAGGCGCCGGGCGCGGAGATGCCGGCCCGTCATCTGTTCGAGGTGGCGGGCTTCATCGCTCCGGACGACGCCCGTCTCGCGAGTCTCTCGGCTGAGGCGGCGGGGTCCATCGGGACGCTTGCGCGGCTCGGCGGGTTCGCGACCCTGGATGCAAGCGCGTAGGGGGCACGCGTCGTGAGCGTCCTGATACCGCGTCCCGGCATCCTCCAAATCGACCCCTATGTCGGCGGTCGCTCGACGATCGAGGGCGTCGAAAAGGTCATCAAGCTGTCATCGAACGAATCGGCGCTCGGCCCGAGTCCGAAGGCGGTGGCGGCCTTTCGCGCTTCGGCCGAGAGTCTCGCGCGCTATCCGGATGGCGGCGTGCACCGGCTTCGCGAGGCGCTTGGGGCGCACCACGGACTCGATCCCGAGCGTATCGTCTGCGGCAACGGCTCCGACGAGTTGATCGAGCTCCTGGTTCGCGCCTATGTCGGGTCAGGCGATGAGGTTTTGTTCACCGAGCACAGCTTCCTGATCTTCTGGCTCGTGACGCTGGGTGTCGGCGCGGCGCCCGTGACCGCGCCGGAAAAGGATCTCAAAGCCGATATCGACGCGTTGCTGAACCGCGTGAGCGATAGGACGCGCATCGTCTTCCTCGCCAATCCCAACAACCCGACCGGCAGCTATGTCAGCCGCGACGAGATTTCGCGATTGAGGGAGGCGCTTCGCGAGGATGTTCTGCTCGTGATCGACGGCGCCTATGCGGAGTTCGTCACGCGCGCCGACTACAGCTCGGGCTTCGAGTTCGTCGACCAAGACGAGAACACCGTGGTGATCGGCACCTTTTCCAAGATCCATGGTCTCGCCACGCTTCGTCTCGGCTGGGCCTATTGCCCCGCCTCGATCGCCGACGTGCTCAATCGGTTGCGCGCGCCCTTCAATGTGTCGGGGCCGACTCAAGCGGCCGGCGTCGCCGCGCTCCAGGACGAGGCGCATATGGAAGAGGTCCGCCGCCACACCGAAACCTGGCGCGAGTGGCTGACGCGCGAGATCGCGGGGCTCGGCCTCAAGGTCTATCCGAGTGTCTGCAACTTCATCCTGGTGCGCTTTCCTTCGGCGACGAGCGCCGAGGCGGCGGACGCGTTTCTCAGCTCGAAGGGCATCATCGTGCGCTCGGTCGCGCGTTACGGGCTTGCCGATTGTCTGCGCATCACGATCGGGCAAGAGGATGAGATGCGCGCGGTGGCTCACGCACTCGCCGAGGCCCTGGTCCGCGAGACCCTGAGCGATGGATGATTTTCGACCCTTCGAACGAATGGCCCTGATCGGGCTTGGGCTCATCGGCTCGTCTCTCGGGTGGGTCGCGCGTCGGGAGACGCTTGCCAAGGAGATCGTGGGCTGTGCGCGAACCGAGGCGACGCGGGAAAAGGCGCTCGAGCTCGGCTTCATCGACCGGGCGAGCCCCGATCCGGCCGCCTGCGTCGAAGGCGCCGATCTCGTCATCCTCTGCGTGCCGTTGGGAGTCAACGCCGCCATCGCGGCCGCGATGAAGGGCGCCCTCGCGGCGGCGGCGATCGTGACCGACGTGGGTTCGGTCAAGAAGGCGGTGATCCGCGACGTCGCGCCCCACATCCCCGAGGGCGTGCATTTCGTGCCCGGCCACCCGGTCGCCGGGACCGAGCATTCAGGACCCGAGGCGGGTTTCGCCGAGCTCTTCGAGGGGCGCTGGTGCATCCTCACCCCCCCGCCCGGAACCGATGAGGACGCCGTCAAGCGTTTAAGCGCGTTCTGGCGGGCCGCCGGCTCGACGGTCGAGATCATGGAGGCCGAGCATCATGACCTGGTGCTCGCGATCACCTCGCATCTTCCCCATTTGATCGCCTACAACATCGTCGGCACCGCCGCCGACCTCGAGGAGGTGACGCGCCAGGAGGTCTTCAAATACGCGGCCGGCGGGTTTCGGGACTTCACGCGCATCGCGGCGTCCGACCCGGTCATGTGGCGCGATATCTTCATGAACAACCGCGAAGCCGTGCTCGAAATGCTCGGGCGCTTCATCGAGGATCTGACCGCCCTGCAACGTACCATCCGCTGGGACGACGCGGAGGCCCTCGAAGCGCTCTTCCGCCGCACCCGTGAAATCCGGCGCGGCGTGGTCGAGGCGCGTCAGGCTTAAGGCGCTTAGGCGTCCCAGGCGAACGGCGTTCGCGCGCCGGTTTCGGGGGGATTGGTCTTGGCCGCCGTTTTAAGGCTTAGGCGCCGTTTCGTTCAGCACGGAGGTTTCGGGCGGGAGCAGAGGCGGGATCTCCATGAGGCGGACGGTGCCGACGACGAGGTTGCCGTCCTGGACCGTGAGCGGGAGATCGAGCGTCGGCGGTCCGCCGGGTTCGGTGGGCTTCGCGAGCAGGTGGAAGGCGATCTTGAAGAGGAAGGCATCGCCCAGCGGCACGAGCTTGTTCATCACGAGCGCGTCCACCACGTCGCCATAGCCGGTGATCTTCGCCGCGAACGCTCCCAGGGGACGCATCTCCGGGTCGAGGGCGAGCGTGCCGTTGGTCTCGAGCTCGACCGGGCCCCAGCGCAGCTCGAGCCGCTCGACCTCGACCGTGCCGCCCGCGTCGCGCCAGTCGGCGAGCGCCCGGGAGAGCTTCGCGTCGGTGAGCGGGCCCTTGACGACGGCGTCGAGCGCGACCCTTTCGACCTCCTTGCCGAGACCCAGATACATGTCCGGCGGCAGGGTCAGGCGATCGAGCCGAAGGCTGAGGCTGACCGTCTCGCTCTGGTGATCCGGGGTCTCCGGATAATCGCGCCGGATCGACAATGTCAGAGCGCGCCCGGTCGCGGGGGCCGCGAATTCGGGGCTGTCGATCTCGTAGTCGCTGATCTCGATATCGAGGTCGGTGAGACGGCCCTTCGAGTCGACGCGAAGATCGGCGCGGCCCCGCTCGATGGCGCAGGCGATGTCCTGCCAGAGATCCCCGCGCAGAAGACGCAGGGCGTGCCGGCCCGAAAGCGTGAATTCCATCGCGCCCACCCGCCAGGGCGGGGCTTCGGCGCGCAGGCGCTCGGCCTGCCAGATCCAGCCGCTCGCCTCGCGGCCGATGAGGGGGTGTGGGATGTCGACTCGAAAACGGGTGGGGAAACCGGTGATCACCGGGTGGCCGAGCTCGACCTCGTAGCCCTCGGCGCGGCGCTCCTCCGCCCATCGCTCCAGGCCGTGCTCGATTTTTCCGGCCGCGATGAGCCAGTAGGCCGAATAGGCCCCGACGACGACGGCGGTGGCTCCCGCGGCGGCCGTCCACTTGCCGATCCGCATGGTGCTCCTCCCGATCCCGCGCAACGACAGAGCACACAATCCGAAGCGGTGCTTCTTGGCACGAAATTGGTTAACAAGAGGGAAGCGCCGCCTTGCAGGGGAGATGGTAAACCTCCGGCGAATTCGGGGCAAGAGAGCTCGGCGGGGGCGTTCGGAGGGAATCGGGGAGGAGTTGAGGCTGTCATGACCGGCACGCGCGATGACATCTGGGTCTTCGCCTATGGCTCGCTCATGTGGCACCCGGGATTCGCGCATGTCGAGGCGCGCCCGGCGTGGCTCAGGGGCTATCACCGGGCGTTTTGCATCTACTCCTACCATTACCGCGGAACCGCCGAGCGTCCGGGCCTGGTGCTCGGCCTCGATCGCGGCGGCTCCTGCCGGGGCATGGCCTTTCGCGTCGCCGCGGACGAGGCCGGGGAGGTGCTCGCCTATCTCGAGGATCGTGAGCACGTCCTGCCCGTCTATGAGCGGCGCGTTCTGCCCGTGTCGCTGGGCACGCGCCGGGTTCCGGCCACCACCTACCTGGCCGACCGGAAAGGTCCGCAATATGCCGGCAAGCTCGCGCCCGAGCGGATCGCGCATCTGCTCGTCACGGGCGCGGGGCGAAGCGGGACGGGCATCGAATATCTCGAGAACACCGTGCGCCATCTGGACGAGCTCGGGATTCCCGACCGGCGCCTGCACGCCTTGCTCGAACACGCGCGCCGGATGGCGGCCGGCTGAGGGTCGGAGCGGCCGGCTACTCTGGGAAGATTTCCCGGGCACGGTTCGTCGCGGATGGGATAATCCATCGGGCGTTGAGTCGGACATGCCACGGTGAATGATCTTAAGGAGTCAGGGCCATGACACATGAAGGCGGTTGTTTCTGCGGCAAGCTGCGCTATCGGGCCGAAGGTCGGCCCTTGCGCGTCATGCATTGTCACTGCACGATTTGCCGGCGGGTCACGGGCGCACCGGTCGTGACCTGGATCACCTTTCCCACCAAGGGCTTGAGCTGGCCCAAGGGCGAGCCTGCCCGGCTCAAATCCACCGCAAGCGCCACGCGCTATTTCTGTGCCGGCTGCGGGACCCACCTCGTCTTCGTGATCGACGGCGCCGAGGAACTCGACGTGACGGTGGCAAGCCTCGATCATCCCGAGGCCGCCAAGCCGGAGCATCACATCTTCGTCACCACCCGCGTGCCGTGGCTCCAATTGAGCGACGGCCTGCCCGAATATGTCGATTGGGGCCCGGATCTGTAGGCGGGCCTCGAGGATGTGAAGACCTGTCAACTTTGCCGCTGACGAGGGAGATGAGATGACCGGACCGCTCGAGGGCTACCGAATCGTCGATCTGACGACCATGATATCGGGTCCCCTGGCGACCATGATG
>JAPUJA010000003.1 GCA_027296525.1 Pseudomonadota bacterium
CTCAAAGATGCCGGTCAGAACACGAATGTCGGCGACGAGGGCGGCTTCGCGCCGAGCTTGAGCGGCACCGAGGAGGCGCTCGGCTTCGTCATGGGCGCGATCGAGGAAGCGGGTTATCGCCCCGGCGATGACGTCGTGCTGGCCCTCGATGCGGCCTCGAGCGAGTTCTTCAAGGACGGCCGCTACCGGCTCGAAGGCGAGGGCAAGACCCTCGACGCATCGGGCATGATCGCGTTCTACGAGACGCTCGTTTCCGCCTATCCGATCGTTTCGATCGAGGATGGTTTGGCCGAAGACGATTGGGGGGGCTGGCGCGAACTCACGACGGCGCTCGGTGAAAACGTCCAGCTCGTGGGCGATGATCTCTTTGTCACCAACCCGAAACGTTTGGCCGAGGGGATCGAGCGGGGCGTGGCCAACGCGATCCTGGTCAAGGTCAACCAGATCGGCACCCTGACCGAGACGCTCGAAGCGGTCGATCTGGCGAGACGGTCCGGCTACGGCGTGGTGTTCTCCCACCGCTCGGGCGAGACCGAGGACGCCACCATCGCCGATCTCGCGGTCGCCACCAATTGCGGCCAGATCAAGACCGGCGCGCTCTCGCGCTCGGAGCGGATGGCCAAATACAACCGGCTGATTCGCATCGAAGAAGAGCTCGGGGATACGGCCCGTTACGCGGGCCGAAGCGTGCTTCGCGCGGCTCTCTGAGGGGCCTCGGCCGGTCTTTGGGCGCTTCGGCTCGGGGTGCGGGCGTTGCAATCGCGCATTTTGAGTCGCAGAGTTGGCACAAACCGGGGCGTCGACAATGACCCCGCTCGAACATCCGATCGACCGAAAATAGAGGCCAAAGATAGGGAGATTGAATATGCCTGACATGAAGACAACCCGGCGCCGGTTCCTCAAAGGGGCGGGCGCGGCGGCCGCCACGCTGGGCGCAAGCGCGCTGCTTCCCAAACCTGGCCACGCGGCGGATCGTGCTCTCCATCTCAACTGCTGGGATGGCTATTCCGACCCGCGCCTCCACGACAAATTCTTGGAGGAGCAAGGCACCCGGATCAAGGCGGAGCTGCTCATCTCCGACCCGGACGCGATCAACCGCCTGCGCGCCGGCGAGATCAAGGTCTGGGACATCATCAATCTCAACCAGCCCTGGGCGCGGCAGATCATGTGGCCGGAGGGTCTTATCCGGGACATTCCGAAGGACCGTTTCGAGCCCTATTTCGAGAAGATGCTGCCCGAGTTCCAGCCGCCCTTCTATTGGGCGAGCAGCGAGGACGGTGAACATTTGCTCGGCGTCTGCCAGCGCTTCGATACCGGCGAGTTCGTCATAAACTCGGACGTCATCGACTGGAGGACGGCGCAGGAGGTTGGCTGGGATCTCTTCAACGACAAGGCCAACGCCGGACGCATCGGCATGCTCGCCTATGACAACTGGAACATCATGAACGCTTGCATGGGCGCGGGCGTCGATCCTTTCAAGCCGCACAGCGAAGAGGAGATCGCGAGCTTCGACAAGACCATCCACAATTGGATGAACGCGACCAAGTTTATCAGCGATGACTTCGTGCAGATGAATCTCGCGATGGTCAATGGCGAGATCGACCTCTACTATGTCGGCTCGACCTACACCTGCTCGGGCGCGCGGCTCGACGGGCTGTGGAACCTCTTGGCGATTACCCCGGCGAGCGGACCGTCGAACGGTAGGGGCGGGATCAACTGGATCGAGCTCACCTCGGTCGTGAACAATCCGGACCTCCATCCCAAGGCCCTGGATTTCCTCGAGTTCATTCTCCAGCCTGAAATCGCCTATATCGTGGGCACGGCCGACGGCCTCTTGCAGCCGGTCGCGCAAATGTCGCAGCCCGAAGTGCTCAACCGCTACACCAAGGATCAGCTCAGGGCGATTCAGTACGACGATCCGAACGGCCTCCAATGGCGCTTGGATCACGCGGCGCAGATGGACATCAATCCGGATTACGACCTCATGTACGAGATCTATCTGGATGCCAAGCGCGCGCGGGAGGCGGCCTAGCCGCCGGCCGGCTTTACTCGCACCGTAAGATTGAGCGCGGAGCCTCGGCTCCGCGCTGCCTTTTTGCGCTGGACATTTCGCGCGCCTGAAGGGGCAAGCGGCACCATGACGGTTGACGGGGATGAATCCGCTGTGATTCACTCGCGCTCATGGAGTTCGTCCGCAATATCCCGCGGCGCGCGTGCGAAAGAGCCATCCCCTTCGCCTGCTCTCTGATCCTCGTCTATCTCGGCTACCACGCGATCCAGGGCGATCGGGGGCTGCTGTCCTGGCTCAAGCTCTCCGAAGAGCTCGGGAACGCCCGGACCGAGCTTATGGAGCTCGCGGGCGAGCGCGCAAGGCTCGAGCACCGCGTCGCCCTGCTGCGTCCCGAGGGGCTCGATCGGGATCTGCTCGATGAGCGGGCGCGCCAGATGCTCAATCTCGCCCGCCCCGACGAGGTCGTGATCTATCAGAGGACCGAGAGCGCGCGCTGAGGTCGGCCCGGGCGGCCGGGTTTGGCGTTCATGCAACGGCAGTCACTTAGCTTGCTAAGTGTTTTTCGTCGCGAGTAACTTGTCAGTAAGGATCGTTAACTATAGTTTTGTGGCGAGGGTCGCCGCCCGGAGAGGCGCGGCCCAAGACCTGCGGCCCAAGGCCCGCGGCCCAAGACCCGCGGCCCAAGACCCGCCGAACCTGGAATGACCGCCGCAAAACGCAAGACTCGCAAGACCCAGCCGGCCAAAGCCGCACCGGCCGCCGGCGCCAAAGAGCTCGGCCGCTACCTGCGCGAAATGCTCCTGATTCGCCGTTTCGAGGAGAAGGCGGGCCAGATGTACGGCATGGGGCTGGTCGGCGGGTTCTGCCATCTCTATATCGGGCAGGAAGCCGTGGTGACCGGCGTGGTCGACGCCATGGATCACGAGGATACCCTGATCACGGGCTATCGCTGTCACGGCCACATGCTCGCCTGCGGCGCCGACCCGCGCCAGGTCTTCGCCGAGCTCGCGGGCCGCGCGCCCGGCGTCTCGAAGGGCAAGGGCGGCTCGATGCATTTGTTCGCCGTGGACCGGAACTTCTATGGCGGCCACGCCATCGTGGGCGCGCAGGTGCCGATCGGCGTCGGCATCGGGTTCGCCCATAAATACCGCGGCACGAAGCGCGTCAGCGTCGTCTTCTTCGGCGAGGGCGCGGCCAATCAAGGCCAAGTCTACGAAGCCTTCAACATGGCTTCCCTCTGGCAACTTCCCATCCTTTTCGTGATCGAGAACAACAAATACGCCATGGGCACGGAGATCCGCCGCGCCAAGGCCGGGACCGAGCTCTTCAAGCGCGGCGATCCGTTCGGCATACCGGGAGAGCAGGTGGACGGGATGGATGTCCTCGCGGTCGAAGCCGCCACCGGCGAAGCGATCGCGCGCTGCCGTTCGGGTCAGGGGCCGCGCTTGCTCGAGATGCAGACCTATCGCTACCGGGGCCACTCGATGTCGGACCCCGCCAAATACCGGAGCCGCGAGGAAGTGAGCAAGATGCGCGCCGAGCGCGACCCGATCGATCAGGTGCGCACCCGTCTCATCAAAGGCGGCCACGCGAGCGAGGACGAGCTCAAGGTGATCGACCGGGAGATCCGCGAGACCGTCAACCAGGCCGCCGAGTTCGCGCAGGAGAGTCCCGAGCCCGATCCCTCGGAGCTCACGACGGACATCACGCGCGACGCGACGGGTGCGTGAGGGCCCGGGCGATGGTGACCCAAACCGTGCGCGAGGCCCTGCGCGACGCCATGGCGGAAGAGATGCGCGCCGACGAACGGGTGTTCCTCATGGGCGAAGAGGTCGCCGAATATCAGGGCGCCTACAAGGTGAGCCAGGGTCTGCTCGATGAGTTCGGGCCCGAGCGCGTCGTCGATACTCCGATCACCGAAGCGGGCTTCACCGGGATCGGGGTCGGCGCGGCCTTCGCGGGCCTTCGCCCGATCGTCGAGTTCATGACCTTCAACTTCGCGATGCAGGCGATCGACGCGCTCGTCAATTCGGCGAGCAAGACCTTCTACATGTCGGGCGGCGCGCTCGGCTGTCCGATCGTGTTTCGCGGTCCCAACGGCGCGGCGGCGCGCGTCGGGGCGCAGCACTCGCAATGCTACGCCAGCTGGTACGGTCATGTGCCCGGGCTCAAGGTGGTGGCACCGTTTTCGGCGGGGGACGCGAAGGGGCTCCTCAAATCCGCCATCCGCGATTCCAATCCGGTGGTCTTTCTCGAGAACGAGCTGCTCTACGGCCAGAGCTTCGAGGTCCCGGACGGGGCCGACCATCTGGTGCCGATCGGACGCGCCAACGTCTTGCGCGCGGGCTCGGATGTGACGATCGTCGCCTTTTCCATCATGGTGGGCGAGGCGCTCAAGGCGGCCGAAGCGCTGGCCGGTGAGGGCATCAATGCCGAGGTCATCGATTTGAGGACCATCCGCCCGCTCGATGCCGCGACGCTTTTGGAATCGGTCGCCAAGACCAACCGCATCGTAACCGCCGAGGAAGGCTGGCCCTATGCCGGCATCGGTGCCGAGATCGCGGCGCTCGTCATGGAGCGGGCCTTCGACGAGCTCGACGCGCCGGTCGCTCGGGTCACGGGCGCCGACGTGCCCATGCCCTATGCGGCGAATCTCGAGGCCCTCGCCAAGCCGGACGCCGAAAGAATCGCGGCGGCCGCGAAGCGGGTGTGCTACCGCGACTGACGCCACGCCGGAGACCGAGGGAAAGAAGTCGATGCCCATCAAGATCCTGATGCCCGCGCTCTCGCCCACCATGGAGGAGGGCAACCTCGCGAAGTGGCTGAAGAAGGAGGGCGAGACGGTCGAGACCGGTGAGCTCATCGCCGAAATCGAGACCGACAAGGCGACCATGGAGATCGAGGCCACGGACGACGGCGTGCTCGGCAAGATCGTCGTCGCCGAAGGCAGCGAAGGCGTTCCAGTCAATGCGGTGATCGCGGTGCTGCTCGAAGAGGGCGAGGACAGTTCCGCGCTCGAAGGGCTCGAGCTCGAGGCGCCGGCGGCCAAGCCGCTAGCGGCCAAGCCGCCGCCCGCCGCCGAGTCGGCGGTCGAAGCGGCACCGGAAGCAGCGGCCGCCGTGGCCGCGCCACCGGCCGAAAGCCGCAAGGCCGATGGCCAGGGCTTGGCGAGCCCCCTGGCCCGGCGCATGGCGGCTCAGGCCGGTCTCGACCTCAGCACAATCCAGGGCAGCGGGCCCCGCGGACGCATCGTCAAGGCCGATATCGAGGCCGCGCTCGCGGGCGGGCCGGTGCCGGCGCTCGCAACCGTGATGCCCGCAACCGTGGCGTCCGCTCCGGGTGCCGCCTATACCGACATCCCCCACACGAACATCCGCAAGGTGATCGCGAAGCGCCTGCTCGAGGCGAAGCGGACGATTCCGCATTTCTACCTCACCGTCGATTGCCGGATCGATCGCCTGCTCGAGCTGCGCGCCGAGGCCAATACCAAATCCGGCGGCGATTTCAAGCTCTCGGTCAACGATTTCGTGATCCGTGCCGCGGCCTTGGCGCTCCGCAAGGTGCCGGGCGCGAACGCCGGCTGGATGGAGCACGCGATTCGCCGCTACGAGACGGTCGATGTCTCGCTCGCCGTCGCCATCGACGACGGGCTGGTCACGCCCATCATCCGAAACGCCGATCACAAGGGTCTGGCGCAGATCTCGAACGAGGCCAAGGCGCTCGCCGAGCGCGCGCGGGCGAAGCCCATGGCGCTCGCGCCCGAGGAGTATCAGGGCGGCGGCTTCACCATCTCCAATCTCGGCATGTATGGAGTCCGCGAGTTTGCCGCGATCATCAACCCGCCTCAGGCCTGCGTGCTTGCGGTCGGCGCGGGCGAGCAGCGCCCCGTGGTGATCGACGGCGTGCTTTCGGTCGCCACCGTCATGACCTGCACGCTTTCCTGCGACCACCGGGTGGTCGACGGCGCGCTCGGCGCGGCGTGGCTCGCGGCCTTCAAGGGGTTGCTCGAAGACCCCCTGACCATGTTGCTCTAACGACCGGATCGCATTGCGGCTCTCCACCTCGGACTTCCCAACGGAGTTTTTTCAAGACCATGGCTGATACGGCATTCGATCTCATCGTCGTCGGCGGCGGGCCCGGCGGATATGTCGCCGCCATCCGGGCCGCGCAACTCGGTATGAAGACGGCGCTCATCGAGCGCGAGCATCTGGGCGGGATCTGCCTCAACTGGGGATGCATTCCGACGAAGGCGTTGCTGCGCGCTTCCGAGATCAACCATCTGCTTCAGAATCTCGGAGAGTTCGGCTTCGCGGTGAAGGAGGTCACCATCGACACAGCGAAGCTCGTTCGGCGCTCGCGTAAAGTCGCCGATCGCTTGTCCAAGGGTGTCGGTCATCTTCTGAAGAAGAACAAGGTAACCGTGCTCGACGGTCAGGGACGCCTCGCGGGCAAGGGCAAGGTCGAGGTCGCGAAAGACGGCAAAACGCTCGCGGCCTTGAGCGCGCCTCACATCCTGCTTGCCACCGGCGCGCGCGCGCAACCTCCCGGTATTCGAACAAGCGGGTGACGCCGTCTGGACCTACAAGGAGGCGATGGTGCCGGAGACGTTGCCGAAATCGCTGCTCGTCGTGGGCTCAGGCGCGATCGGCATGGAGTTCGCGAGCTTCTATCGCGACATGGGCTCGGAGGTCACGGTGGTCGAGCTCTTGCCCGGCATCCTGCCCGCCGAGGACGAGGAGATCGCGGCCTTCGCGCTGAAGGCCTTCGAGAAGCAGGGCATTGCCTTTCACACCAACGCGACGGTCGGCGCTTTACGCAAGGCGAAGGGAAAAGTCACCGCGACCATCGAGGCCGAGGGGGGCAAGAGCGAGATCACCGTGGAGCGGGTGGTCTCGGCGATCGGCATCGTCGGCAATGTCGAGGACATCGGCCTTGAGGGCACCAAGGTCAGGGTCGAGAAGAGCCATCTGGTGACCGACGCGTGGATGGCGACGGACGAGCCCGGCGTCTACGCGATCGGCGATCTCTGCGGGCCGCCCTGGCTCGCGCACAAGGCGATGCATGAGGGCGTGCTCTGCGTCGAGCGGATCGCGGGCGTCGAGGGCGTGCATCCGCTCGATGTCAGCAAGGTCCCGGGCTGCACCTATTGCCGTCCGCAGATCGCGAGCGTGGGCTTCACGGAAAAGGCCGCGAGAGAAGCGGGCCGCGAGCTCAAGGTCGGTCGCTTCCCCCTGATCGCGAACGGCAAGGCGATCGCGCTCGGCGAGTCCGAGGGTTTCGTCAAGACCCTGTTCGATGCCAAGACCGGTGAGCTCTTGGGCGCGCACATGGCGGGGCCGGAGGTGACCGAGCTGATCCAAGGTTATGCGATCGCGCGCACGCTCGAGTGCACCGAGGCCGATCTGATGGCGACGGTCTTTCCCCATCCCACGATCTCGGAGACGATGCACGAGGCGGTGCTGGACGCCTATGGCCGTGCTCTCCATATCTAGGGTAGATTGCGCCTGCAACCGGCCGGGAAGGAGCCGATGACCGCCACCGAAACCAAACGCCTGTCACCGAAGCCCGCCTGGTTGCGGGTCAAGGCGCCGACCTCGCCGGAATATCAGAGGACGCGAAGCCTGATCCGCCGTCAGCGCCTCAATACCGTCTTCGAGGAGTCGGCCTGTCCCAATATCGGCGAGTGTTGGGCGAAGGGTCATGCGACGGTCATGATCCTGGGGAGCGTCTGTACGCGCGCCTGCGCCTTCTGCAACATCGCGACGGGGAAGCCCGACCGGCTCGATCCCCACGAGCCGGAACGCTTGGCCGAGGCGGTCACCGCCCTCGGGCTCGAGCACGTGGTCGTCACCTCGGTCGACCGGGACGATCTCGAAGACGGCGGGGCCGGGCATTTCGCGCGCTCGATCGAAGAGATCCGCAAGCGCGCGCCGGCCATGACGATCGAGGTGCTGACCCCGGATTTCCGGCGCAAGGACGGCGCCGTCGAGACGGTCGTGGCGGCGCGGCCCGACGTCTACAACCACAATCTCGAGACCGTGCCGCGGCTCTATCCGTCGATCCGTCCGGGCGCGCGCTATTTCGCCTCGCTCCAGCTTCTCGCCCGGGTCAAGACGCTGGACCCGTCGATATTCACCAAGTCGGGCATGATGGTCGGGCTCGGCGAGAGCCGCGAGGAGGTGCATCAGGTGATGGACGATTTGCGCGCGGCGGACGTGGATTTCCTCACCATCGGCCAGTATCTGCAACCGACCCCGAAGCACGCGCCGGTCGACCGCTTCGTGACGCCCGACGAGTTCGAGGCCTACGCGGCCATGGCCGCGGGCAAGGGCTTCCTCCTGGTCTCCGCCTCGCCGCTCACCCACTCCTCCTATTTCGCCGGCGACGATTTCCGGCGGCTGCGGACCGCGCGTGCGGCGCAGTTGGCGGACGCCGCGGCGGCGAGCTGATCCTGCGCCCGCCGACCATGCCCGCCGCCACCTAAAAGCCGCCATGCCCACGCACGCCGAGAAACGGTTCCTGCCCTACACGCCCGAGCAGATGTTCGACCTGGTGGTCGACATCGAACGCTACCCGGAATTCCTGCCCTGGTGCACCGGCGCGCGCATCCGCACACGTGAGGGCGACGTGATCCATGCCGATCTGGTGATCGGCTACAAGATGTTCCGCGAGCGCTTC
>JAPUJA010000030.1 GCA_027296525.1 Pseudomonadota bacterium
GCCTTGATAGGGTCGGAGGCAAGATGAGCGTATCTGGCTGTCGTTTGAACCTGACGATGGCCCAGGAGCTTACCGATCATTGGCAAACTTTCTCCGACGGCGAGGGCACCAGAGGCGAATGAGTGCCTTAGATCATGAATACGAACGTCCTCCAGCTTGGCGAGCTTGCGAATCCGTCGCCAAGGGTGCTGAAGATCGGTGAGGTGGCTTCCCGGTTTTTTCCCGACGATCACATATGGGTTGCTGGGAGTCCGCTGAATCCCATCCAGGACCTTACGTGCCGCGGCGCCCAGATGAACGGTTTTCTGACCGGTTTTGGAGTCAGGCAGATGTATCTCGTTACCAAATATGTACTCCCACCTTAGGGTTTGGATCTCGCCAAGACGGCAACCGGTAAGGATCAATAGTCGGATAGCTGTGATCGCGGCTGGAACCTCTGTTCGTGGATTGCTATTTGATTACTGGGCAGCGAACCCAGGCCCAAGAACCGTTTCGAGGCAACCCGTTAGGCCGTATATCGTCGTTATTCCTAATCTGGGGGTCGTGGGTTCGAGTCCCGCCGGGCGCACCAGGGCTTTCCTACGACAGCCTACCAAGGCCTTGTCACGAATCTCGAGCGCAGGCGCAATTCGACGTTTCACCCGCTGTGCCTTAAGCGACCGGAGCACCCGCGGCGGCCCGTTGAGCGAAGGTCGGATCGTCGTATTTGCACTCCGCGACGTCGATGCGGATCAGCTGGCCCTGGCCGTCATGGGTGTAGGTGGTGACATCCCCGCTCGCCTTCTCCGTCTTCGAGGCGCGTCACCCGGCCAAGGCCATCTCGATATAGAGCCGACGGAGCTTGACCGTCACGGCTCCCGGCTCGCCATTGCCAAGCGTGCGCCCGTCGATCCGGACGACCGGGATGACGAGCGTCGAGGCGCTCGTCAGGAAAGCCTCGGCGGCCTCGTAGGCTTCCTCGGGCGTAAAGCCCTGCTCCTTGATCCTCAGCCCTTCGCGCGCCGCCAGCCGGAGCACGGCCCGCCCCGTGATGCCGTTCAAAATATCGTTGGAGAGGGGACGGGTCATGATCGCGCCGTCCGTCGTGACGATGAAGGCGTTGCTCGAGCTGCCCTCGGTCACATGGCCGTCCTCCACCATCCAGGCATCCTCGGCGCCCGCCTCGAGGGCGCACTCCTTGGCCAGGACCGCCGCGAGCAAGCCCACGGTCTTGATGTCCCGGCGGCGCCAACGGATGTCGGGCACCGTGACGATGGCGATGCCCGACCGGGCGGCGGGATTGTTCAGGATGATCTTTTCCTGGGTGAACATCACGAGCGAGGGCGCGACCTCCTTGGGGTAGGCGAAATCCCTCTCGGCCGCGCCGCGCGTCACCTGGAGATAGACGATTCCCTCCCGGAGATCGTTGAGGGCGATCAGCTTCCTCTGAATCGCCACGATCTCGTCGTCGCTCGCGGGCCGGACCATATGGAGCTCGCCAAGCGAGCGGGTGAGCCGAGCCAGATGCGCCGCGTTGTCGACGAGCCTGCCATCGAGCACGGCGGAAACCTCGTAGACGCCGTCGGCGAAAAGAAACCCGCGGTCGAAGATCGAGATCCGGGCCGCCGACTCCGGCAGATACGCGCCGTTCACATAGACGGTTCGCGGCATCGGCTCATTCCCGCGCCTTGTCGGCTCATCCCGCGCCTTGCCGGCTCAAAGGGCATCGCCCGGACCGGCGTGACGCTCTCCCGTTTCTCGCCCGCATCCGACAACCGATCCGACGGCCGATCCGGCCTCCTCCAATGCTCGAGCCTAACACACCGCGCGGATTGATTTTCGGGCGGCGGGCTCAACGCGCCGGCGATTCACCCGAGGCGCGTTTGCCGCGCCCCCCCCCCGCCGTCGTTGCGTTTCGGCTTTCGCTCCACTACCCTTTTTTTTCATGAGCGCGCAAAGCGCCGGGCGGTGATCGGCACGCCGAAACAAGAATAACGCCGAAGGGGGAGATTCCAAGATGGCCAAGACCCGCCTCATGCCCGAGGGCCATTGGGATTGGAGCGTGCCGGTCTCCTTCTCCCAGGGCTGGAAGGTCGGCAATCTCATCTTCGTCGGCGGGCAGGTTTCGCTCGACAAGGACGCCCAGCTCGTCGCCCCCGGCGACATCGAGGCCCAGACCCGCAACAGCTTCGAATTCGTCCAGAAGGTTCTCGAGGAGGGCGGCGGCGAGCTCGGCGAGCTCGTCAAGTTCAACACCTGGTATGAGTTCGAGGGCGAGGGCGCGGCGCTCAAGGACTATTGGGAGCGCATGACGCGGGTTCGGCTCGGCTATCTGCGTGACCCAGGGCCGGTCGGAACCGCGCTCCGCATTGCGGGGCTGGGTTACGCGGGTCTCTTGATCGAGATCGACGGCATCGGGGCCATCGGCGCGGACAAGATCCGGATCATGCCGGACGGGCACTGGGACTGGAGCATTCCCGTGCCGCTCTCCCAAGGCTGGAAGGTCGATGATCTCGTCTTCGTGGGCGGGCAGGTTTCCGCCGACGCCCGGGGCGAGACCGTCGCCCCCGCCGACATCGTCGCGCAGACGCGCAACACCTACGGATTCATCCAGAGGGTGCTCGAGAAGGCGGGCGCGGGCTTTTCCGATATCGTGCAGCTCAACGTCTTCTATCGCTATGACGGCCCGGAGCGAGCGCTCGAGGCCTATCTTCATCAAATTCACCATGTGAGCCGCGAGTTTCTGAAAGCCCCCTATCCCTCGGGCATCACCGCGCGCGTGAACGGCCTCGCCTACGAAGGGCTTCTGGTCGAGATCGAAGCGATCGCCTCGCTCAACCCTCGGAAGAAACCGCTGTCACCGGCGGGCCATGGGAGTTGGCCGGGCGGTGCTCCGCTCAGTCCGGGCTGGAAGGCCGGCGATCTCGTCTATGTCAGCGGTCAAATCCCGGCGGACTCGAACGGCCAGATCCAAACCGCCGGCGATATCGAGGCGCAAACCCACAAGGTCTTCCAGAACATGCGCCTTGTGTTGAACGAGGCCGGCGCCGACATGGGCGACTTGGTGAAGCTCTACACCTTCTATCACTGCAACGAGGTGGGCGAGGCGCTCAAGACCTACTGGGAGCGAATGACCGCCGTGCGCATGCAGTATTTGCCGAGCCCCGGCCCGACCGGCACGGCGATCCGCGTGAACGGCTTCGCGCCCAAGGGTCAGATGATCGAAATACAGGGGATCGCGGCGCTCGAGGCCTAAGCGGCAAAAGGGAGAGAAAAGCATGACAACGGACGTCGGGTTGCAAAAGGTCAAGGAGGTCTTGAAGACAGGCTCCGAGCCCCACCTCATGACCGGGGATCAATACAAGGAGAGCCTGCGTGACGGGCGACGGGTCATCGACTCGAAAGGTCAGCCCGTCGAGGACGTCACGAGCCATCCGCAACTCGCCCGCGCGGTCGATAATATCGCCGCCCTGTTCGACATGCAGTTCGAGCCGGACACGCGCGACGCCTTCACATATCTCGATCCGGCGGACGGCGAGCGTTACGCCATCGGCTGGCAGATACCGACCGAGAAGGAGCATCTCAGGCGAAAGCTCGAAGCCCTGCGCCTCTCGACCTTGAAGACCTTCGGGATCTTCGGGCGCCCGCCCGACTACGGCTCGATGATGGCCCTCGGATTCCTCGCCGTTAACGACAAGATCGAGCGCGAAAATCCGGAATTCGCGCAAAACGTCCGCGACTTCATCAAACTCAGCAGAGCGCACAATCTCATGAGCACGGATCTCATCCCCGACGTCCAGGCCGACCGGCGGATCCCGGCCTCCGAGAAGCCCGGGCGCCTGCGCGCGGTCGAGGAGCGCCCCGACGGCATCGTCCTCTATGGCGCGAAACCCTGTGGCAGCATCGGCTCGATCAGCCACTTCTTCACCCTCTCGACGGCCTTGAGTCCCGGTCTCGACGAGGCGGCCTGCCTCTGGGGCGTACTGCCCGCCAACATCGAGGGGCTCACGCTCGTCCTGCGCGAGCCGGTGACCGATCCGAACGCCGAGTGGGAGGATCACCCGTTGGACAGCCGGGGCGAGGAGATCGACAATCTTTTGCTCTTCGACAACGTGTTCTTGCCCCGGGAGTACTTGGTGAGTTTTAAGAACAAGGAGTTGCTCGGGCTCTATCACGAAAGCGGGGTGGTCGGGTTCTGGCATATCCTGGCGCGCCTTGCGGTGCGTGCCGAAATCTTCGTCGGCGTCGCCCAGACCATCGTCGACGTGCTCGGCACCGGGCGTATTCCGTCGGTCCGTGATTCCGTGAGCGAAATCATAAAATACGCCGCGATCTTGAAGGCGGGCATCATCGCCGCCGTGGAGCAGGCCGAGGTTTGGAACGGCGTGACCGTGCCCAATCTCGAATATGTCACCCCCGTGCGCCTCTATTCCATCGAGCAATACCCCCGCATCATGCATCTGTTACGCGATCTCTGCGGGCAGGGAATGGTCAGCCGATGGCCGAAGGCCCTGTGGGAGCACCCTGAGATCGGGAAGAAGCTCGATGAGTTCATGCCGGGAACCGGCGTGACGGCGCGCGAGAAGAACCGCGTTTTCAACCTCGTTTGGGATCTCGCCTGCTCGAGCCACGCGGCCCGGGTGGCGATGTTCGAAAACACCAACGCGACCCCGCGGGCGTTCGTTTCCGAGGAGCTCTATCAGCATTACGACCGGGAAGCCGCCTGCCGTCTCATCCGCGACTATCTCGACATCAACCCGGAGCGCGTCGTGATCTAGGGGCGCCGGTCCGGACCCTCAAGGGTCATCAACCCTCAAGGGTCATCGCGACGCGCTGAGCGCAGCTTGAAGCGCTGGATCTTGCCCGTCGCCGTCTTGGAGTCTGTCGGCTGAGCGCCACCATCGATGACTTCTTGGGGCCGTGAATCCTCTCCGGTCGAGCCGGAAACGCGATCAAGGGGGGACTCGACGCGGCCGGATGCTGTTAGACTGCGCCCATGGCCGCCCAAACGATCCCATCCGAGTTGCGCGCGCTCTTCGCGGGCGGAAGCGCGAGCGATGGGTTTCTCGAGGCGCTGATGCCGGCGGTCTGCGACGCGCTCGCCTGCGCGCGCTCGCTGCTCTTCCTGCGCGAGCCCGATCGGAAAATGCTGCACACCCATGGCTGGTGGCGGAGGCCCGAGCAGGCGCACCCAATCGAAGACGGCTGGAGCGCGGAGCCCGCGACGATCGCCGAAGACGACCCGCTGTTCGCCGAGGCCCTCCGCAACCCGGCCGCCCTCTATATCGACGACATCGAAGGCGCCGCGCCCGGTGTTCTCAATCTGGAGCTCGAGCGCGCCCATTACCGCCACCGGGCGTTCATCCACGCGCCGATCTACAGAGACGGGCGGCTCTACGGCATCCTCGAGCCCTGCGTCTTCGACCGGCCCCGTGAATGGAGCCCCGAGGACCGCGCGATCACCGCGTGGCTTCAGGAGCGCCTCGCACCGATCGCGGCGGAATACGTCGCGGCCAACGCTCCGCGATAGAAAAAGCTGCGCGGGCTCGGCCCAGAAATCGAGGCTCTCGAGATAGCCCGGATCGTCGAAGTGAAGCCGCGCGCTCCAAGGCCTGTCCCGCCATTTTAGCCCGCCATTTTAGATCGACCAAGAAGAAGGCGTATTTCCGCCCGTCGCCAGAGGGATTTCAGCCCGCCCAGAGACCTTCGGCGCGTAAGCTCTGGGCGAGCTTATCGACGGCGCGGACGAGCCGCTCGACGATCGCGTCCACATCCCTCTCGGAAACCACCAAGGGGGGCGCAAGCGCCGCGACGGATTTGTCGAGCGCACCGCGAACGATCAGCCCTTCCTCCCAGCAGCATTGACCGAGCCGGGAGCCCACCTTGAGCTCAGGGCCGAAGGGGCGCCGCCGCCCCTTGTCGGCGTCCAGCTCGATCGCCGCCATGAGGCCAAGGCCCCGAATGTCGCCGATGAGCGGATGATCGCCGAAGACATCCTCGAGCCGCTCCCGGAGGTAGCCGCCGACGGTGCGCGCGTTCTCGAGCAGCCCTTCGCGTTCGATGATCTCGATGTTCTTGAGCGCCGTGACCGCCGCGACCGGATGGCCCGCGGTCGTGAAGCCGTGGCCGAAGGGCGCCATCCTCTTCGAGCCCTCGACCAACACCTCCCAAATCTCTTGCGCGATCAGGCAAGCCGACATGGGCAGATAGGCGCTCGTCATTCCCTTGGCGAGGGTGATGAGATCCGGCTCGATTCCGAAGGCCTCGCTCCCGAACCAATGGCCGATCCGGCCGAAGCCGGTGATCACCTCATCGGCGATGAACAACACGTCGTGCTTGCCGAGCACCCGCGTGATCGCCTCGAAATAGCCCTCCGGCGGCGGGATGACGCCGCCCGCGCCCATGACCGGCTCGGCGATGAAGGCCGCGACCGTAGCGGCGTCCTCGGCCTCGATCAGGGCGTCGAGCTTGGCCGCGAGCATGTCGGAGAACGCCCGCTCGGATTGGGCCGGGTCGGCGCGTCGATGGTAGTCCGGGCAATCGGTGTGAAGGATATTCGCGATCGGCAGATCGAAACCGTCATGGACGGTGGCGTGGCCCGTCAGGCTCCCCGCCCCCAGGCTCGCGCCGTGATAGGCGCCGCGGCGCGCGATGATCTTCTTTTTCTTGGGCCGCCCCAGAAGGTTGTTGTAGAGCCAGACGAGCTTGATCTGGGTATCGTTCGCATCCGAGCCGCTATTGCCGAAGAAGACCCGGGCCATGTTCCCGGGCGCGAGCTCGAGCAGGCGTTCGGCGAGCCGGATCGCCGGCTCGTGGGAACAGGAGCCAAAAGAATGGGCGAAACTGAGCGCGCGCATCTGTTCGGCGGCCGCGTCCGCGATCTCACCCCGCCCGTAGCCGACATTGACGCACCAGAGCCCGGAGGCCGCGTCCAAATAGCGCTTGCCGGAATCGTCCGTGAGGGTGATGCGATCCGCCGCCGCGATGATGCGCGGGCCGGTCTCGAGATGATCGGCGAGAACCGTAAAGGGGTGGAGAATGGCGGCCTTGTCGCGCTCGGCGAGCGGCGGCCTGTTTTCACGCAATCCCTTCATCGAACCGCCTTCACGGGCTGTTCCCGCAGCCAAGGCCTCCCGGGCGAAATCACCGCGCCGTCCGACCGGCCGACTCAGCCCCGGCTCGCGGCGGAGATCAGGTGCGCTTCAGGGAGGTCCGCAGGGTCTTCGCCGAGTCCGCCGATTCGGTGATGTCGGCCGCCGACATCGTCTGCGACGCCTCGCCCTTCAACAGCCTGATCGGGTCGTTCATCTCGTACCAGCCGAGAAACGGCGGATGGAGCTGATAACCGATCAGCCTCTGGAGTTTTTTGGACAGCTTCTTCGCGAGCTCCGGCGGGGCCACGAGATATTGGTTTTCCTCCTGCCGGAGCCAGCCGAGCGAGTAGCCGAGGATGAGGGCGCTGCGCCACTCATCCGTGAAGTTCTCGGCGCCGCCGTGATACATCGCGCCATCGAAGAAGATGCAGGAGCCTTTCGGCATCACGGCCTGAACAACATCGCCTCGTTTCGCGACGCGCCGGTCGTTCCATTTGTGGCTTCCCGGTACGGCCTGGGTCGCGCCGTTCTCCACCGTGAAATCGGTCGCCGCCCAGATCGTCGTGACCACGCTCGGCTCCGACGGGTGCTTGAACGGGTAGATGGAGTCGTCACGATGCAGGGGTTGCAAGGTTTCCTCGGCGCCGATCGAGACGCATTGGGTGGTGGCGAGGGTGTAGTGATGGCAACGCGCCAGCAGCATCTTGTCCATGACTTCGAGGACCAGCGGATTGATCGCCAGCTTCTTGCCGATGG
>JAPUJA010000300.1 GCA_027296525.1 Pseudomonadota bacterium
GATCCGGCGGCGCGCTCCTGGCCCGAGATTCTTCTGTGCTATCCAGGGTTCCATGCGCTCGCCATCTATCGGGTGGCCAACGCCTTCTGGCGGAACCGATTCTTTCTCATCGGGCGGTTCCTTTCCCATATAGGGCGTGCCGTGACCGGTATCGAGATCCACCCGGGCGCCCGGATCGGCCGGCGCTTGTTCATCGACCATGGCATGGGTGTGGTGATCGGCGAAACCGCCGTGATCGGCGACGACGTGACGCTCTATCACGGGGTGACCCTTGGGGGGACCTCCTGGTCGCCCGGAAAGCGTCATCCCACCCTCGAGGACGGCGTGGTGATCGGTGCCGGCGCTCAGGTCCTCGGACCGATCACGGTGGGTGCGAAGGCGCGCATCGGCGCCAATTCCGTGACCCTTCGCGACGTGCCGGCCGGGGCGACCATGGTGGGAATCCCCGCCCGGCGTGTCGACATCAAGGAGAAACCCTTGAAGCCGGCGTTTCCGGCCTACGGCACGCCGTCGGGCGAGATCAAGGACCCCGTCGCGCGCACGATCGAGGGCCTGATGGAAGAGATCGGGCGTCTGAGCGCGCGGATGGCCGAGCTCGAAAAGCAAGCCGGCGAGGTCGCCGGCGCCTCGGCCGAGCTCGAGAGCGCGGAGGACGCTGCGCCGCCGGTCAAGCAGCTGAAGGCCTGAGAGGGTCGGGGGGGGACTGAGGTTTTGACGCGGGAGGAGAGAGCGTGCGACTGACCACTAAAGGACGTTACGCGGTGATGGCGATGGTCGACCTCGCCCGCACGAGTGCCGAGCATGGCGGCCCCGTCGTGCTCGCGGGCATCGCGCGCCGCCAGGAGATTTCACTTTCCTATCTCGAGCAACTGTTCAGCAAGCTGCGCCGGGGCGGCCTCGTGACGAGCGTGCGCGGACCGGGAGGCGGCTACCGGCTTGCCCGGCCTGCCCGCGATATGGGTATCGCGGAGATCGTGCTCGCGGTCGATGAGCCGATCCGGGCGATCCGCTGCGAGGGCGAGCCGGACGACGGCTGCATGTCGGACCGCTCCCGCTGCCTGACCCACGACCTGTGGGAGGAGCTCGGCAACCAGATCTATCTGTTCCTGGATTCCGTCTCGCTCGAAGATGTCTGCCTGCGCCGCGTTCTGCGTACCGGGACGCCGCCTGTCCTCGAGGAACGCCGCTCGGCGGCGGCCCGCTGACGGCTCGATCCCCTCCGGGCGATGACGAAACCGATTTACCTGGATTACAACGCGAGCGCGCCCGTTAAGCCCATGGTGGCGCGCGTTTTCGCGCGCGCCCTGGAAGACATCGGCAACCCGTCGTCGGTCCACGGCTACGGCCGAAAGGCGCGAAAGGCGATTGAGGACGCGCGTGCGCGCGTCGCGGCTCTTTTGGATGTGGATCCCGAGCGCGTCATCTTCACCTCGGGCGGCACGGAGGCGAACAACCTCGCGCTTGCAGGCTGCGGTCGCCGTCATTTTCTCCTGTCGGCGGTCGAGCACGCTTCTGTGCTCGAGGCCGCAAGACGACGGGACGGACGGACGGTTTCGCTGCCGGTTGACGCGGACGGCCTGGTCGATCTCGATCGGCTCGAGGCGGCGCTCGCCGGGGCGGGCGAGCCGGCGCTCGTCAGCGTCATGCTCGCCAACAACGAGACCGGGGTCGTTCAGCCCGTCGCGCGCGCAGCCGAGATCGCCCGCAAGCACGGCGCGCTTTTTCATTGTGACGCGGTGCAGGCGCCCGGGCGCATCCCGCTCGACCTTCGCGCCCTCGGCGCCGACTATGTCAGCCTCTCGGCGCACAAGTTCGGCGGGCCGAAGGGGGTGGGCGCCCTCGTCTTGGGCGCCCGCGTCTTGGGCGCGCGCGCCGAGCCGGCCCCTCAGCTTATCGGCGGCGGCCAGGAGCGCGGCCGTCGCGCGGGAACCGAGAACCTGCCGGGGATCGTGGGTTTCGGGGTCGCCGCCGAGCTCACCCAGGGCGAGCTCGAAAGCGCGCCCGGGCTCGCGCGTCTGCGCGATGGCCTCGAGCGGCGGATCGGCGCCGCCGCGCCCGATGCGCGGGTCTTCGGGGCGGGTGTCGCGCGGCTTCCCAACACGAGCTGCCTCACCATGCCGGGCGTTCGGAGCGAGACCCAGGTCATGGCCTTCGACCTCGACGGTGTCGCGGTCAGCGCGGGCGCGGCCTGCTCATCGGGCAAGGTCGAGGCCTCGCATGTGCTGGGCGCGATGGGTGTCGCGGAGGACGAGACCCGGTGCGCGATCCGGGTCAGCCTGGGTTGGGCGACGGTCCCCGAAGAGGTCGATCGCTTCGTCGAACTCTGGAAAGCTTTGCATCGGCGCTTGGGTGCGTGCCCGGATGAACGCGTCGATGCGCGCGCGAATGGTTTGAGCGCCGCCTGACGGCTCAAGGATTTCACCACAGGATGACCGGACGCGACAGCACAACCGAGGGGAACCCCCCCGTCTATCTCGATTACCAGGCGACGACGCCAGTCGATCCCCGGGTGCTCGAGGCGATGCTGCCCTATTTCAACGAAAAATTCGGCAATCCGCACTCGGTGAGCCACGCCTATGGCTGGGAGGCGGAAGCCGCGGTCGAGAAGGCCCGCCGTCAGATCGCCGATCTCATCGGCGCCGACGACAAGGAAATCGTTTTCACCTCGGGCGCGACCGAAGCGAACAATCTGGCGATCAAAGGGGTCGCCCATTTCTACCGGCAAAAGCGCAACCATGTGGTCACGGTTGCGACCGAGCATAAATGCGTGATCGAGAGCTGCCGGCGCCTCGAGCGGGAAGGGTTCGCGCTCACCTGGCTCCCCGTCGGGCCCGACGGCCTCCTCGATCTCGACGCGCTCCGCGACACCGTGACGGATCGAACGGTGCTCGTGTCGATCATGGCGGCGAACAATGAGATCGGTGTTATCCAGCCGCTCGCCGAGATCGGCGCGATCTGCCGTGAACGCGGCGCCTTCTTTCACACCGACGTGGCGCAGGCCGTGGGCAAGTTCGCGCTCGACGTCGACGGGATGAAGATCGATCTCTTGAGCATTTCGGGTCACAAGATTTACGCCCCCAAGGGCGTCGGCGCGCTTTACATACGCCGGCGGCCTCGGGTCAGGATCGAGCCCATGATGGATGGCGGCGGCCAGGAACGGGGCTTCCGCTCGGGCACGGTGGCGACCCAGCTCGCGGTCGGCCTCGGCGAGGCCTCGGCGATCTGTGGGCGCGAAATGGCCGACGAGGACGCTCGCCTCGGGCGACTCAGGGACAAGCTCCATGTCGGCATCACGGCGGGGCTCGGCGACGTTCTTCTCAACGGCTCCAAGGAGGTGCGCCTTTCCAACAATCTCAATGTGAGTTTCCTCGGCGTGGACGCCGAGGCGCTGATCACCAATCTCAAGGATCTTGCGATTTCGACCGGCTCGGCTTGCACCTCCGCTTCGGTCGAGCCTTCCTATGTGCTTCAGGCGCTCGGCCTCGGGGATGAACGCGCCCGCGCCTCGGTGCGTTTTGCCGTGGGCCGGCCCACAACCGATGCCGAGATCGACTACGCGATCGAGCGCGTCGTCGCCGAGGTGAG
The DNA here is from genome assembly GCA_027296525.1 of Pseudomonadota bacterium. Lineage (GTDB taxonomy): Bacteria > Pseudomonadota > Alphaproteobacteria > UBA828 > JAPUJA01 > JAPUJA01. The sequence goes on from JAPUJA010000300.1 coordinate 3,586, forward strand.
CAAGCTCCGCGCGGGAACTTCGAAGCCCGTCGCTGCGACCCGCTAAGCGGTGGAAGCGCTGGACAATTGCGGGACGGATCGTATCAAAAGGGGACTCATGGACAAGTCGGCGCTGGCGGCCGAGGCGTCCAGGTCTGAGAGCCAGGGTGCACGGAGCAGCAGGGCCATGCCCAAAATCATCTTCATCGAGCAGAACGGTAACCGGCGCGAGATCGATGTCCCCGTGGGGTTGTCGGTCATGGAGATCGCCCACCTCCATAACATCGATCTCGAAGGCGCCTGCGAAGGCTCGCTCGCCTGCTCGACCTGTCATGTGATCGTCGATGCGGAAGACTTCGACCGGCTGAGCGAGCCGAGCGAAGACGAGGAGGACATGCTTGACCTCGCCTTCGGGCTCACCGAAACCTCACGGCTTGGTTGTCAGATCATCATGACCGATGAACTCGACGGGCTGACCGTGGCGCTTCCTCTCGAAACCCACGACCTTCGGGGCGGCGATTAGCCCGCCGACATCCACACAAGATCCAAATGTATGGATCGAGCGTGCGTTGCAAGGGGGAGTTTGGTGATGGGCCCACGGGCCGCGTTATTTTCCGCCCTTCGGTATGGACGAACATCCAGAGCGGAAAGCCGCTCTGTCCGGTTTTGACCCATTGCGAACATCGGTAGTGATCGAGAGTTAGGTTCGTTTTTCTCCTGCTGGGGTCGAATCCACCCGAAGGACTCGAACCGCTACCGGTTCGCTGCGTCCTTTGAGTTTCAGTTCCCGCCGTTCCAAATGCGATAAATCCATGCCGGCCGCTTCTACTGTGGCCTCGCTGATGAATGCCTCACGTTGTTTTGCTTCAGAAGCGAGTCGCGCGCCAACGTTCATTGCGTCTCCAAGCGCGGTAATTTCTATCTTCTGGTCCTTCGCACCGACGGCTCCCATAAAGGCCGTGCCCGTGTGCACCCCCACGCCCAGGGGAATCCAGCAGGCATCAGGGGCGTCGTGGCCGGTGGCTCGAAGAAGCTTCTCTGCCGCGTCAATCGCGGCACGGCAGTATGACGGTCCCGCAAACACAGGCACGAAGAGTGCGACGACCTCGTCGCCCACGAGCTTATCGATGAAGGCGTTCGATTTTATGAGCACATCCGTGCTCGCCTTGTAAAACCGGTTCATGAGGTCCGCAAACTCAGTCGGTCTCTGCTTTTCGGCAAGGCCCGTCGAGCCGCGGACGTCCGCGAAGAGCGTGGTGAGTTCGATCTCAGCGCCGCCCATGAAACGCTTGGCAAACGTGCCGCAGGTATTGCAGAGACGGGGATGCAAGCTCGACGGCCGCCTGGAAAAAACCAGTCTCGCTACCGGTGAACCCAAGCCTTTGAAAGGAGCATGGCAAAGCCTGCAACGTGGTTGCCCTGGGAGCTTGCTGAGGATGCGCCGCTGCCGTTGCTCCTGATCGACCTTCCCGATCGTCAGGAATTCCCGCCATGCGGCCTCAACCATTTCAGCCGATTCGGCATTCTCCGCCATGACGCTATCCCGCAGACCTCGAGCAAGACAACCATTCTACCGAATCGCGTCAGATTCTGCAGCCGGTTGAACAACTGCATGTCGCGCAACGATTTGTCACGCTCTGGCTGGTGGTCGAGATCGGCGTGGCAAGCCAAAACACCGACCACGGCCGGGTTATGCGAGCGCGTCCTCGGCCAATAAGGCGCGCAGCGGCCCGCGCACACCCGGCGGCGCTCTTCGATCGGATGCGAACTTGCGGGGCCGCTTCGCGGCGGCCCTAGGCGCTGCCTTCGAGCGCGTCGAGAACGAGTCCGTGGAAGTGGTGGAGCGCGTGCTCGCTCACCTCGGTGCGCTCGGCGTCTACGACATAGCGGCCCTGGTGATAGCCCTTCGAATGCAAGCCCCGCTGGACGCTCTCGACGAGGCTGATGTCCTCCGGGTTCAGGGTCTGCTCGAAATAGTCGATCATTTCCCGCTCGAGCGGCGTCGGCGTCTTATCGCGCAAGTAGAGATCGAAGGTCTCGTATGTGAGCTCGGGTCCGGCCGGAATGAACTGGAAGACGCCGATATTGCTCGTACCCGGGAATATGTTGATGGCCAGGTTCGGCCATAGAAACCAGAAGCAGCCGACCGGCGATTCGCCCGATGGGTCGAAATCGTACGCCTTGCCTTTGTGTTTCGTGCGCGACCGGCTCAGGTGACTCGAATAGATGCCGTAGGTCTTCGTCCGGTAGCTCGCCATGTCGATCATGTCGGCGAACGCCGGATGGCCGATCGGGCAGTGGTAGCATTCGAGGAAATTGTCGGCGACGTTCTTCCAGTTTCCCTCGAGCTCAAAGGTGCAGCGATGCGCCTTGGTGAGATTATCGAGATCGGGAACGAAGTCGCGAATTTCCTCGGCGAGCGCGCCCGTCTGGCTCTCGAGCGAGGGCGCGTCGGGGTCGAGATTGACGAAGATGAGATTGAGGAAAACCTCGAGCCGCACCGACTTGAGACAGAATTCCGAGGGCTCGAAGCCTTTGACTTTCTCGCTGCCGCGCGCGCTGAAGAGGCCGCCGTCCAACTCGTAGGTCCAGCCGTGATAGGGGCAGGAGATCTTGGCTTCCTTGCCGCTTCCCTCGAGAAGCTCGTGGGCCCGGTGGGAGCAGACGTTGTAGAAGGCGCGCAAACGGCCGTCCTTGCCGCGGATGATGACGACGTTCTGGTCGAAGATCTTGGTCGTGATGTAGCAGCCGGGCTCGGGCAGGTCCTCGGCATGGCCCACAAACTGCCAGGTCTTGAAGAAGATCGCCTCCTTCTCGCGCTCGAAGATCTCAGGGTCCGTGTAGTAGCGGGCCGGCAGGTTGTAGGAACGCTCGGGGTCTGGTTGGTACTTGTTCAGCAAGCGCCGCTGGGCCAAGTCAATCGCGGCCATGGGTTTCCTCCGTTCGGCAGTATTCCACTGACTTGCGCGTCATCCTAAGGAGCGCTTCCCTGCTCAGCAATGGTAGCTACGGG